>JAFGCG010000091.1 GCA_016932715.1 Anaerolineales bacterium | reverse complement strand
TAGCCCAGGCGCGCAAACGTCCGGATGTTATAGCCCAGCAGGCAGGAAAAATGCCGGTACCAGTCCCCATCCGGCTGCTGCAAGCCGAGATATCTGTCTGCTGCTTTTTCCACTTGTGGTTGTGTGCGGTCGAGCCCCAATTCAGCCAGATAAGCTAAACAAAAGTGAGTGGTCCCAAAGGCGTCATATACCACGCCATCGCCAACGACTTCCCGAGTGCGCGGATTCTTTTGAAGCCAGTACCCGTCGGGATGCATTTTCCTGAGCAAGTCTTGTACGGGCTGGGATGGCAGGATCCCGGCCTTGGCGCGTCTTACCTCCGGTGTATCATCGTCACAGTTGAGGACTTCTTTGAGAGTACGAAATCGCAGCGATGGATCTTCGTCTTCCAGCAGCCATTCGATAACATTCCTATGAGCAGCCATCTGGCTTACCTGCTGCTTTCAGATATGTATTCATCGTTTCTCTTTTCTTAGATGTACCGCGCGGCATGTATGAGCCTTTTTATATCGCGCAGACCGACCTTACCTTTAAAAAACCTGGCCCCGGCATTCACGCGCACGAGGGCTTTACCCAACTCGTCGGCATCTGCCCTTGCCAGTTCGGTAGCACTCTTGTAGCCGGCTTCGACCAGCATCCGCGCCGCCGTCGGGCTTACCCACTGCACTCGGGTTAGATCGGCCAGCTGAGCGAGTGTTTCGAGGATGGTGTTTTCTATCTCGATTGATTTCGCAAGCGCAGTTCTCTTTTGTTTGCTGTCCGTTGCCTCGTATAACGCGGCGGTATCTTTTATGCCATTTCGCTCGAGCTTTGCAATCTCGCTCCCGGGGAACCAATCGAAGCTTTTCAACGCAAACGGCTTGGGGAAATAGCTCTCAACTTCCCGCCTGAGCAGGGTGAGATATTGCATCTCTATTCCGGTCGCATTCGCCAGAGTCGCCAGCCGTTTGGATGTTTTAAGCTCATTTCGAAGTCGGGCAAGCGTTCTGATCCCCTGCTGTTCGAGTGCCTTCATCTTCGGTTCTATCTTCTCCGGCAAAGAAGCGCGGCTTGGAACCAGGTCGGTCCCTTCGATCCGTTTCTGTAAATTGTCAAGATTGATCTTCTCCGCATCGATGTGATATGCCATTCGTGTCTCCTGTTTCATGGAACGTCGTGTTTCAAATGAAGCGCCTGTGTGACTACTTTTTCACAACCGGATGTCTCAAGACAGTCTTCAGCTTCGCCGGGTCTGCCTTGCGCGGATCGCCGAGATAGATCTCGTGGTGTTTGCCGCCCAGCGGTCCCACGCAATCCCGGTAGCCGTTTTCCTCGGCGAAGGCTCTCATCCGGTCAACGGTGGCAGGCTCGGTGGCGTAGGGACCGACATGCATGGTCTGCACACATAAACCTTCTTCGAAGGTCGCCAGCCGCAGTTTGGACAGGTCAGGGGTGTCCCCGCGCTTTCTGCGGACCTGTTCCAGTCCTTCGTCGAAGAGTTCCCTGGTGATGACATCCGGCTGCATCATCATCAGTGTGTAAAACCAATTATCCTTGACTGTGATATCGAAGACTCCATCCGGCACCCACCACAGTCCCTCCAGCGCCATAACGGGATAATCGATCGCGTCCGTCTTATGCTTCTTGAGCATGAACTTGAGGGTATATGAAATCCCATACAAAGCCTGCATCGCTTCCGCGAACGAAGTCGATTTGCCCGGTTCGGATCCCTTTTCGATGGCGCCGTCGATCATGGCGAATTGCAGAGGCGGGACCTGGATGATTTCCACTCTTTTGGCAGATGGCATATAAAGATGTTTGAATTGTTTTTTCAGGTCAAGTGTCCTCACGTGTTTTCCTTTCCGAAAATTATTTCGGCTTTCCTGCCTTCAGTCCTTTCTTTATGTTCATCCTTGCCCAGTTGTAGTGACTGCTGGTGCTCGATACGAAATACGTTCCCAGGGTGTTGTTCTTCGTCCAGGCATAGTATCCGCGTGTGAACAGCTCTTCTTCGGACAATCCTTGAATGGTTTTCAGCATTTTCTTGTGGGAAGCCTTGAAATTTTTTTGAACGTCAGCCAATGGCATGTCTCGATAGGTTTTATAGATGCGCTGATTCAGCAGGGGGATCTGCGCCCAGTTCAAACCTTCCGCCGGGATCGGGATGACCTTGCCCTGCAAGCCAGCGGTGTGCCACTTCAAGACCATGCGCTGCCACTCGAACAGGTGTGCCAGCACATCCTTGACCGACCACTCTCCAACGACGCCGGGCTGGGTCATTTGCGCGGGGGATAATCCGGCAAGGAGTCCTTCCAATGCTTTATGTTCTACTTCGACGGCTTCCAGAAGTTGTTTCTTTGTTGCGGGTCTCGGCATGATGATTCTCCTTTGTTTATTCTGAATATCCTGCAAGAAAGGATTTGACGATGGCTGCAAACTGCTCGGGCTGATCCTCGAACGAGGCATGGCTTGCATGATCGATTACAGCGAACTTCGCATTGGGGAATGCATCGACGTACAGCCGCGTCGCTGCCTCACTTTGAAGATCGTCCGCGCCGTGGATGACCAGCACTGGTACATCGATCTCGCGTAACGCGGCGCGGTAGTCATGGCGCTGACCCATGCTGACGTACCCTGCCCAGACCATCCAGCCGCCGGGCTTGCCCTGCTCAGGCCATTCAGCTTCCATATCCACGTCCATGATCTTCAGATAGTAGTTTCCGAATTGCTCGTTCATTGCCACCAGGTCCGCCTCGGACTTTTGAAAGAGTGTGTTGAAGTTCATGTACTCCTGCATGAATACATCGAACTCCGCTTGTTCCTCCAGGGGCAGTTTGGCGCGCACCGCTGCAAAGAGATCGCTTTCAGCATCCGGCTGCGGCATGACCAGGGTGTTGGCAGGCGAGACCAGGATCAATGCCTCGACGTGTTCAGGGAACTCCGCCGCGTACAGCGCTGCCAGGAATCCGCCCCAGGAGTGGCCGATCAGGATCAACTTCTCGTCGCCCAATATCCGGCGGATGCGTTCGATGTCCGCGATCTGTGCGCCCAGCCCCAACTTCCGGTCGAGGGTCGTCATGTTCTCATACATATTCTGTGACTCGAAGCGGTCGATCGGGCGCGTCGATTCGCCGCAGCCGCGCTGGTCGTAGTAATGGAATTGAAACTCGGAGGTCAATGGTTCGAGTCCGCTCATGGGCTGGACGAACGGCTGCCCCGGTCCGCCGTGGACGATCAAAACGTGTCGGCCTTCCCCGACGGAGAAGTGCGCGAGTTCGATCCCCGGTTCGACAAGCCACCGTTCACTCTCAGCCGATTGCGCGGGAGGCGTGAGCGCTGCTCCCATATCCCGTACCATGCCGGGCTTATACAATGGCTGGGTGGACATGTACCAGAAGGCTCCTGTTGAAATGATAAGTACCAGAATAATCCCGCCGATGATGGCAAACAAATTCTTTTTCATGGATGATTCCTCTTTGGTCAGTGACTGCATATCGCTGGTCGTCAATCGCTATTGCCATAGGCGATCAGCAATCAGCGCTGTGCGATTCCTGCCTGCTAACGACCTTCCTCCCAAACCTTGGGGATATCCCAATACTTCTTCCCGCAGTTGTAACAATACCCTCGGTGAACACAGATCGTGCCGCCGCAGTCCGGGCATGTCCAGCGGACCTTTTCATTCGCAAGAAATTTCCGGATCCCAATGGTCTTAATGGTTTTCAAATTCTCGATCATGCTCATGTTGTATTTGGTTCGGTATCGCTTATCCAGATGTTTCAAACGTCCGCAGGGGAATGTCTCGCATTCGAAACAAAACTTTGATTTGCTTCTTTTGAAAGTTGCACAATTTTTGATTTTGCATCTGGCGACACTGACCGGTTCATTCCTGTCACGCGCCCGGCACCCGGGGCATTTGTTTTTGTCCCTCACATAAGCCATGCAAATGCCGCAGTCCATGCCGCAGGGAGCAATCAGTGAGATTTTGGTCAGGGATGTCATGTTGCTTTTCTTTACCTTTCTTTGATGGATACATACAGATCGATCTCGGGGTTGCTCTTTCGGAGGCTGCGTTCGTCGTGGTACTCGAAGTCGTCGATCATGCCTGCCGGGGTGTAATTGGAGTTCGGCAGCCATGCCGTGTAGATATGTCGTTTGGCGCTTGCGATCGCGACTGGCCATCCGAAGCGGTTCTTTGGACGAATGGGAAAGACTGCATATTTCGCTGCAGGGATTTCAAAAGCCTTCAGCCCATCAGGGATCTGTTCCAGTGTGGTTACTCGATCTCCCATAAAGTAGGTGAAGGTCCCTTTTTCTTCATCGAACCCCTTGCTCACGGCGGCGAAGCCCCACGGTAGTCTTTTGTTGGGGATCTCTTGCATCTTTTTAAAGTTTGCAAACCGCTTGCCCAGTGCCGGGATATCGCGATAGACAGTCTTTGGGTTTGTATCCACCGCCATGCCAAGGATCTGGATCGGCTGCTCCAGATCGACGATGCGCGGCTCTATTGAAGTGATATCGTGTGCGAAGAATCGTTCAAAAATGCTGCTTGCTGCCATGGTGTAACTCCTACGAAAAGAAATTTTCGTTTTACAGGCTTCGCTTGAAACCAGGTGCTCAATTCATAGTGCCTCTTCTCAAAATTCGCTGGACGAAAAACGTTAGTCCTCTCGAGGGAGCTTTCTTTTGACTGAAGTCCCAACCCTTCCACGCCATCCACACGGATTCAGGAGTGAACTGTCCCTCAGGGTCCGACTTGGATTCCACGAGACTAAGCATTTGCTTGAAGCGCTTGTCTTTCCATGCCCAATCAAAGTGACTCAGCACATCGAGCACGTGCAGGATGTCATACCAGAACAGCGGGGCTTTCAATTTGCGGAAGTCGGTGCCCATGAAGAACATGTAAGGATGTCTGTCTTTGCTTTCCTCCCAGAGCGAAAGCAATGTTTCGACGCCGATCTTTGCCGGCTTGCTCTCCCGCAGCTCAGGCACGTGCGCCAACACCTGCAGCATCACTAGCGTCGCGTAGGGACAGGGATCTTCCTTCCGACCGGGTCCGCGAAACTTGCCCAACTCCGGCGAAACGGCGCAGGGCCAGCCATTCGCGCGGAGGAGCGCGTTCAAATGATCGAGCGCAGTTTGCACGCGCGGATCGTCGCGCATTCCCAGCCGGATCAACGAGGCAAGAATCACAGGTGCATCACACAAAGCCCAGGCCCATTCATCCTTTCCGCTCCCGCCAAAATGCACCGGGACATTCGTGGGCAGCTGGAAGGGACCCTGCTTGGATTGATGCTTCATGACCTTCTGCACGATCTTTTTCACCGGTGGGTCGTTCACGTTCAGTCCCAGGTCGGCGATGAAAGACAGCTTGTGGAACGGCTGGCTGGCGGACCTGTGACTGTTGAGGACCGTGCCGGGCCAATCCGCCAGTTCACTCAGCAGGGATTTGACCTTCGGGTCAGCCAGCATCGCCTTACGCGCCGCGCGGACCTCCGGATCGGATTCCGATTGCCCGAGCAGATCCACGCGCGTCCGGTATTCTACCCAGGGTTCGCCCTGCAAGAGCCATTCGATGGTTTTATTGTTCATCTTTGTACTTCCTTCCAACTGCTTCGATCCATTCCGCGACCATTGCCCGCAGCGCCGGAGGCTCCAGCACTTCCACGGCTGGTCCATACGCCAGCGTGGTGCTGGCGGCCCATTCGAGCGTCGGCGCGGCAAATGTGACATCCACCGAGCCGTCCGGCTGCTTCTTGATCGTGTCCCAGTAGGATTGATTCCCGGCGAGGAGCACAGTGAACTCCGGTGCGAAGCGCAGACGGG
>JAFGCG010000090.1 GCA_016932715.1 Anaerolineales bacterium | reverse complement strand
AGTCGCTCTTTAAGCAAAATGTGCCTTGGTTTTGATGTAAATTCAACGACTAAAGTCGTTACTACGGCAAATTCGTGACTTACTGAAATTGGGAATTGGAAATCGAAAATCGTTAATCGTAAATCGGAATATAATCCCCGTCCAATGAACAGAACACTTGTGGGTATTCTTTGTGGTCTCGCGGCGGCATCCATTTGGGGCGGGATGTATGTGGTCAGCAAAGTTGTGCTGGAGATCATTCCCCCATTTGCACTGGTCTCTCTCCGATTGCTCCTGGGCGCGCTGACGCTCGTCCTCGTCCTGCTGTGGCGGGGCTTTCCCAAAGTTCCTCGCAAACAGCTATTCCAGGTCCTCGGCGTTGGCATGGTTGGATATGGCGTTTCACTGAGCCTGCAGTTCCTGGGAACCAAACTGTCCACTGCGGCGAACGGCTCTCTGGTGACTTCCGCCACGCCGGCGTTCGTGTTGATCTTTGCCTGGATCCTGCTCCGGGGAAAAATTACACGGCGGAGATTGATCGCGCTCGTCCTCGCGACCCTGGGCGTGATCGCCGTGATCGATCCAAGTTCCGCGCAATTGAATCCTGAGCTGTTCCTGGGCAATGTCCTGCTCATCGGCGCGGCGGTAACGTGGGCGTTGTATTCAGTGTTGGTCCGCAAAGCGACTCAGAATCTTGAGGTGATTCCGTTCAGCCTGATCGCGTTCCTCGGCGGGCTGCCGGTCTCCCTGCCCGTGGGCGCCTGGGAGTGGAAAACGATCGGGGTCGGAGAGATCAGCCTGGGGGTCGTGGGAGGCGTGCTTTTCCTGGGGATCATCTCCACTGCGCTGGCAATGGTGCTCTGGAATAACGCCTTCGCCCTGGTGGATGCAAACCTTGCCTCCCTGACATTCTTCGCGCAGCCGGTCGTGGGTACCGTTTTGGGATGGCTTTTCCTGGGGGAACGGATCACGGCACTCTTCCTGCTCGGCGGTCTGCTGATCGGACTGGGGTTGGCCATTTCCAGCCGCGAGCCATAAGCTACTTGACAAGCATAGGCAAAATCCTTATACTGAAACAGTAACACGTGTTACTAAAAACGCCTATGAGACCCACCAAGCGAACCACCAGCCGGGATGTTGCTAAACTAGCACATGTTTCGCGTACCACGGTCTCATTTATTTTGAACAACGTACCGGGCGTCAGCATCAGCACAGCCACCCGCAAACGTGTCCTGGACGCTGCTCGCAAACTCAATTACTCCCCCAATATTGCCGGGAAAAAACTCGTCAGCGGAAAGTCATACACTATCGGACTTGTGCTTTGCCAATTGCCCGAGCAGATCTTTAGCGACGCTTTTCTGCCGCAAGTGATCCTGGGTGTGGAACAGGCCGCCATCCAGCAGGGCTTTCATGTCTTGTTGAAACCTGTTGATCCGGCTGACACCGGCGGTTATGCCCGCCTGGTTGCAGAAAATCATGTCGACGGTATTTTGTTATCGGGTCCCCGCCAGGATGACGCGGCGCTGATGCACCTGCACCGGCAGCATGTTCCCATTCTGCTGATGGGTCAACTGCCGGAAACCGACATCCCCTTTGTCGACGTCAACGCGACCGTGGGCGCCGAAATGGCAGTGAATCATTTGATCGAGCGCGGACACCAGCGTATTGGTATAATTACGAATGCCTCATTGAATTACACTTCCGCGCGGCAACGTCATGATGGATATTTGCAGGCCCTAAAAAAAACGAACCTGCCGGTTGACCAGGCACTCATCAAAGAGGGCAATTACACGCCCGCCAGTGGTTATAAAGCCATGCAAACCCTGCTGCAATTGACCCCTCGCCTGACTGCCGTCTTCGTGGCAAGTGATGTGGTGGCGATGGGCGCCATGCTCGCCATCAAAGAAGCCGGACTATGTATTCCCAAAGATATCGCGGTCGTGGGCTTTGACGATATTCCGCTTGCAGAATATTATGATCCCCCGCTGACAACAATTCGTTTACCGGCATTCGGCCTGGGCTGGGCAGGCGGAGAACGTTTGATCCGTTTGATTCAAGGTGACAGGCTTGACCAGGAAGATGTCTTTCTAAAATCAGAATTGATCGTGCGCAAGTCAAGCTTTCAGCTTTCGGTACCGAACTGAGATTTTCAGATGCAGCAGGTTCGTGCATCTATAAAGGAGGTGGTCGCACTCACAAACTATCATTCCACAATGCCATGCAGACTGTTCGTTACAATTTCAATCTACCCGTTAGTAAACTAGGAGAAGTAGAAATGTCTAAATTCAGCAAGATCCTGGGCGTGCTTGTGCTGGCTACCGTGATTCTGGCAGCCTGTGCTCCAGCAACCACTCCCCCTCCTGCAACAGCAGCCGCAACAGAAGCCGCAACAGAAGCTGCAACAGAAGCTGCAACAGAAGCCCCCACCACGGACTGTGCCGAAGGGTACGATTTCGGAGAGATCGTTGGTCCTGCAGGCGGCTTCCTCGAGAAAGCCCTGGCTGGTGAGTATTCCGGTACGACTGTGACCGTGGACGGCACTCAGACCGATCCCGACGACCGCAAGATGAAATGCGGCTGGGCTGCTTTTGAAGAAGCCACCGGCATTACGGTCAACTATGTGGGCAACAAGGAATTCGAAGCCCGCATCTCGATCGCCGTCGATGCTGGCCAGGCCCCTGACATCGCCGACTTCCCGCAGCCGAGTCTGGTCCGCCGGTTTGCAGAGCAAGGCAAGATCATTGATGTCGGCCAGTTCCTCTCGGACGATTATCTGAATCAGACCTACATTCCAAGCTGGCTGGAACTGGCGACCATGGAAAGCCCCGATGGCCCCATCGTAGCCGGTGTCTTTAACCGCTACAGCGCCAAGAGCCTCGTCTGGTATCCGAAGGATGACTTCGAGGCTTCCGGTTATGAGGTCCCGGAAACCTGGGATGAACTCCTCGCCCTCTCTGATCAGATGGTGGCGGACGGCAGCACACCCTGGTGCGTCGGGATTGAATCCCAGGCAGCTACCGGCTGGCCCGCCACTGACTGGATGGAAGACGTGATGCTGCGCACCACCTCGCTCGAGAACTACGATGCCTGGGTTGCCGGCGAACTGAAATTCGACTCACCTGAGGTAAAGAATGCAGCCGAGGTCATCGGCGAGATCTGGTTCAAGGAAGGCTATGTCTACGGCGGCCGCGATGCCATCGTCACGACCTTCTTTGGCGACTCCCCGGCCGGCTTGTTCACCGATCCACCCAACTGCTGGCTGCACCGCCAGGCAAACTTCATCACCGGTTTCTTCCCCGAGACCGCCAAACCAGATGTTGACTACGCCGCTTTCTATCTGCCGCCCATCGACGAGCAGTACGGCAGGCCCCTCCTGGGCGCCGGCGACATCTATGTCATGTTCAATGACCGGCCTGAAGTACGCGCGCTGATCGAGTACTTCACCCTGCCAAACTCCGTCTCCGGCTTCCTGGCTGAAGGCGGCGCCTTCGCCGCGCAGAAATCCGCCACGCCTGAAATGTACAGCATCCCGCTGGAAGTCAGCCTCGCGGAACTCTTCGGCACGGCAACCAGCTTCCGCTTCGACGGCTCAGACCTGATGCCAGGCGAGGTCGGCGCTGGTTCCTTCTGGAAAGGCATGACCGACTGGGCCTCCGGGTCAGCCGACCTGGATACCGTTTTGAAGGAAATTGACGCCTCCTGGCCCGAATAGTTTCACGCTCGATGTTTGTGGGCTGCCAGTCCTAACGGACTGGCAGCCCGATTACATGTTGCCAGGCATATTTCGATTCGCCCCGTATGAGGATGAGAAAGGAGCCTCCCGTGACAAAATTCGGGCAAACTGTTGAAAAGGAACAAAAATCGGCAGGCAAGGTAGTCGCCTGGATTCTACGAGTGGGATTGGCCATTTTAATCCCGGTGATCGCTTTCTTCTTTTTGTATCAGGGATTTCTCTTCCTGCGCGCGGGCAATGCGCCAAAGTGGGTCATTGCTGTGGTTGCCATTGTTTGGGGGGTAGGCGGAGTAGCAATCCTCTACTATCTTTTTAACAAACTGGTGGAGTCGCTTTCTCCTGATTGGACCGAAAGACTCCAGCCATTTGTTTTCGTAGGACCAGCCATCGCCATGATGATCTGGTTCCTGGCTCTCCCGGCAGTGCGCACTTTTTATTTCAGCCTGTTTGGCCGCAATGGACCACCCGCTCTGCCGGTCACGATGATATTCACGAATCCTGGTGAATACTTCACGGTAGTGGCGGCGCAGTTCGTTGGTCTCTCCAACTACGCTGCCGTCTTTACCGACCGGCTGATGCTCAGCGCGCTGCGCAACAATATTATCTTCTGGATCGGGATCGCCACACCACTGACAGTCATTGTCGGACTGCTGGTCGCTGTGCTGGCAGATCGCAGCAAATTCGAGCGCATGTCCAAGTCCCTGATCTTCATGCCGATGGCCATCTCTTTCGTCGGCGCCGGTGTGATCTGGAATTTTATCTACGAGGTCAACCCACCCGGTACCCCTCAGATCGGATTGCTGAATGCGGTCGTCGTCGCGTTTGGCGGTCAACCGCACGGCTGGACGAACTACACAGCCATCGCCCCCTGGAACAATCTTTTCCTGGTCATCATCGTTGTCTGGCTGCAGACGGGGTATGCGATGGTGCTTTTCTCCGCCGCGATCAAAGGTATCCCGGAGGAGATCATCGAAGCCGCCCGTGTGGATGGGGCGACTGAAATCCAGGTCTTTTTCCGCATCATGATCCCCCATATTTTAGGGACGATCATCACGGTTACCACAACGATCATTATCTTCACCCTGAAGATCTTTGACGTCGTCTGGGTGATGACCGGCGGTCAGTTCGGCACGGATGTGATCGCCACGCAGTTCTACCGGCAGTCTTTCATCAACCGTAATTCCGGCTATGGTTCGGCGATTGCGATTGTCCTGCTGCTCGCGATAACCCCAGTCATCCTTTACAATCTGCGCCAACTCAGGGAACAGGAGGCATTTCGATGAACATCGGTCGCATCAAAAGATCCATAAACGCCTTGCTGGTCAATGGCACCCTGATTTTGATCGTCCTGCTCTGGTTGATCCCTGTGGTCGGTATCTTTGTCTCCTCGTTCCGCCAGAGGTTTGATATCCAGACTTCGCCCTGGTGGAATGTGCTGCCCCATCGCGGCTGGGTCATGACCAAGACGATCGATCCACGCGAACTTGAGCTGGACACGAACAGTCCGATGACGGTGGAGGGCATCACAGCAACATTCGAAGAAATGCAGGCCGGGGTGGAAGAAGGCGACACGCGCCTGGTCTGGATCGGCAACCGGCGCATTGGCAATATTCAGATCCAGAAAAAGGACTGGATCATGCCAGGCGGCTTAACGCTGGATAACTATCAGCAGGTCATCCAGGGAAAGAACATCCGAATTACACATGCCGATGGCACGGTGCAGACAGTCCGCGGCGACGATTTTTCAGTTGCCCTGCTCAACAGCCTGACCGTAGCCGTTCCCTCTACGATCATCCCCATCCTGATCGCCGCCTTTGCGGCCTATGGCTTCGCTTGGATGCGTTTTCCGGGCCGGCGCTTTTGGTTCATCCTGACTGTGGCACTGGTAGTTGTACCTTTGCAGATCGCGCTTGTCCCCGTGTTAAGAGACTTTGCCGGACTGTCTCTCAACGGAACATTTCTGGGGATCTGGATGGCGCACACCGGCTTCGGTTTGCCCTTAGCCACGTATCTGCTGTTCAACTATATCAGTCAACTGCCGCGCGAGACGCTGGAAGCTGCGTTCATCGATGGCGCCTCTCATTTCACGATTTTCACCCAATTGATCCTGCCGCTCTCCACCCCCGCGCTCGCCTCGTTCGCGATCTTCCAGTTCCTGTGGGTCTGGAACGACTATCTGGTGGCGTTGATCATCCTGGGACCCGACCCGAACGTGCGGGTGGTGACCATGAAACTGGCTTCCATCGTCGGCGACCGCGGCCAGGACTGGCATTTGCTGACAGCCGGCGCCTTCGTCAGCATGCTCATCCCGCTGATCGTGTTCTTCGCCCTGCAACGCTACTTCGTGCGCGGTATGCTCGCCGGCTCTGTCAAAGGTTGATGTCGGGTTTGTGATCAAAAGCATCCTCTCCTTTGACTGGGCGCTCCTGTTCCTTTGGATGATGGCTACCACCTGGGGATGGCTGCTGGGTGGTTTTATCCTCCCCGGACTGGCTTTGGTCACTTCGGGATTTATGGTAGCGGTGTTTCAATGGCTGGTCCTCCAGGGGCGGGTCCCCCGCCCCTGGCGCTGGATCGTCATGACAACCATCGGCTGGATCGCAGGGTATCTCATCGCGTTCTACCTGCTTCCTCCAGAACTTGAGACCTTAACAGGGGTGGTAATCGGTTTGACCGCCGGAGTTGCGCAATGGATCATCCTGCGCCGGGAAGTGCACTGGGCGGGCTGGTGGATTGTCTTCAGCATGATGGGATGGGTCACGGGTCTGCACCTGCTTTCCGGCATTTTCCTGACAGGAATTATGGCGGGTACTCTCACCGGAATGTGTCTTGAGGTTTTGCTGCGCAATCCAAAACCCGGAACGATTACAGCCAGCTCATCATTATGAATTGTTTCGACCAGCAGGGGTGGAGAAGCCGGTCCTG
Organism: Anaerolineales bacterium; assembly: GCA_016932715.1. Classification (GTDB taxonomy): domain Bacteria; phylum Chloroflexota; class Anaerolineae; order Anaerolineales; family Villigracilaceae; genus Defluviilinea. Next base: position 105,402 of record JAFGCG010000090.1, on the reverse strand, counting down.
CCTGAGAGATTCCACATCCGGGCATAAGTCTATGACAAGGAGCAGGAAAAACCAATCTTATGAATCAAGCCCTCTGGTATAAAGACGCTGTCTTCTATCAAGTCTACCCGCGCGCGTTCCAGGACAGCAATGGAGACGGTCACGGAGATTTGCGCGGGCTCACTCGCAGGCTTGATTATCTGAGAGACCTGGGGGTGGATTGCGTGTGGCTCATGCCGATCTATGTCTCCCCATTGAAGGATGACGGCTACGACATTGCGGATTTTTATAACATTGCCGAGACCTTCGGCACTCTTGAAGATTTCAAGGCGCTGATCGAAGCCGCACACCAGCGGGACATCCGCATCATCATGGACCTCGTGCTGAATCATACCTCCGATCAGCACCCCTGGTTCCGGGCTTCACGCGCCGAGCGCGACTCGCCCTATCGCGATTATTACGTCTGGAGCGATACAGATCAGAAATACAAAGACGCACGCATCATCTTTGTCGATACTGAACCCTCCAATTGGACATGGGATGAAACGGCCGGTCAATATTACTGGCATCGTTTCTATGCCAGCCAGCCCGATCTCAATTACGACAACCCCAGGGTACAGGAGGAAATGCTCCAGGTGGCCGGCTTCTGGCTCGAGCTGGGCATCGATGGATTCCGCGCCGATGCGGTCCCGTATCTGTTCGAGCGCGAAGGCACCAGCTGCGAGAACCTGCCCGAGACACATGCATATCTCAGGAAACTGCGCGCCTTCATCGAGGATCATTACCCGGGACGAATCCTTTTATGCGAAGCGAATCAATGGCCCGAGGATGTCCGGCCCTACTTCGGCGATGGGGACGAATTTCACATGGGGTTTCATTTCCCGATCATGCCGCGCATCTATATGGCGATCAAAAAGGGACGGGCACAGGATATGGTCGAGATTCTGCGCCGCACACCGCCCATCCCTGAAAATTGCCAGTGGTGTATTTTCCTCCGCAACCACGATGAATTGACTCTCGAAATGGTCACCGAGCAGGAACGTCAATGGATGTGGGAGAATTACGCGCCCGAGCCGCGCATGCGTCTCAACCTGGGAATCCGCCGCCGGCTGGCGCCGCTGCTCGACAACGATGAACGTAAAATACGGCTGGCGTACTCCCTGCTTTTCACGCTGCCCGGCTCCCCGATCCTTTACTACGGGGATGAGATCGGCATGGGAGATAACATCTGGCTCGACGACCGGAATGGTGTCCGCACGCCGATGCAATGGGAAGCGGGAGCAGGTGCCGGCTTTTCTGAAGCGCCCATCCACTCTCTGTATGCGCCGGTGATCGACAGCGATCTCTACAGCCCCGCGCGGGTCAACGTCAAATCCCAGCGCGCAGATCCGCATTCGATGTGGAACGTCATTCGCCGCATGATCGCCATCCGCAAACAGCACCGGGTATTTGGCTGGGGAAAATTCGAGTGGATCGATGTCCGGAATGACGCAGTCGCCGCGTTTCAGAGGACTCACGAAAACGAGACGGTCCTTGCCATCCATAATCTCAGCGGCGCCGGGCAGAAAATTTCCTCCGTCAAAAAGCCGGTCAGTTCCCTGACCGACCTTCTCACGCAAAAACAGTTTGTGCCGACAAACGGAAATCTTGAAATTGAATTGATGCCTTATCAATATCTCTGGTTGAAGTAAAAGTCTCGCGCTGAGCGGAGCGACGAGGGTTCGTCGAGGAGCGCAGTCGAAGTGCAAATTGCAAGGAGAGTTAGTGTATGTTGCTTATGCGCGCTTCGACTGCACTGCATTCCGCTCAGCGCGCTTATCTATTCCCCCACAGTATGCAGCAATGCCATGTTTGGCGGGCGCACGGCACCGACCGGGAAACCGCAGACCAGTACAACCTGATCGCCTACCTGAACGACCTGTGAGCGCGTCAGAGCGGCATCGACATGGCCGAGCATTTCTTCGACGGAGTTTACAAACGGAACAACTTCCGGGCGTATGCCCCACATGAACGCCATACGGCGGGCGGTTTCGGAGCTTGGGGTAAACGCCAGGACAGGCACACGCGGCCTGATCTTCGACATCAGCCAGGCAGTCTGGCCCTGCATGGTGAAGCAGGCGACCGCCGTGACATTTTTATCGTTCGCCAATGCCTGCGCGGCGCGCGCCATGGAGGCGGCATCGCTTTGCTCGAAGCCGCTCACATGTTGTGCCGTGCCCCACTCAAGAAAATGCGTCTCCGCTTCACGCACAATGCGATCCATCATTTGAACAGACTCAATTGGATATTTCCCTGCAGCCGATTCAGCCGACAACATGACCGCATCGGTCCCATCGAAGATGGCATTCGCCACATCTGACGCCTCGGCGCGCGTGGGCAGCGGGTTCGTGATCATCGATTCGAGCATCTGTGTAGCCGTGATCACCAGCTTGGCACGCAGGTTGGCAGTACGGATAATACGCTTCTGTTCGACAGGGACACGCTCGGGTGGAAGCTCAACGCCCAAGTCGCCGCGTGCCACCATCACACCATCCACAACTTCCAGGATCGCGTCGAGGTTATCGAGAGCCTCGGGCTTTTCAATTTTCGCGATGAGCAGCGGCAGGTGTTTGCCATTCGCAAATCGCTCCAGCGCGTGGCGGACTTTTTTGATCTCATCCGCGCTGCGAACAAAGGAGACCGCGACCGCGTCTATCCCCTGGGAGATTCCGAACGCCAGGTCAGCCTCGTCTTTTTCCGTGAACCCGGCGATGCGCAGCCGGACTCCGGGAAGGTTGATCCCCTTATGGGAGGAAAGCAGCCCGCCGACCACGACTTTCGCCAACAATGCGCTGCGATCTTTAACGGAAAGCACTTCCAGCGTAAGGCGACCATCATCGAGCAGAAGCCGGTCCGAGACCTGGACAGAATCGAAAAGCTGGCGAAAATCCACGGGAATCTTTTTCGCGCCGTTTTCCGGCGAGGGCGTCCCAGTTGCATAGAGAGTGACCTGCTCCCCTTCTGAGAGCTGCATGGGCTCGGAAAATTCACCCACACGGATCTTCGGTCCCTGCAGATCCTGTAAAATTCCGATGCAGACGCCCAGTTTTTCAGAAACTCTGCGGAGGCGCGCGATTCGCTCCGCATGCTCTGCATGTGTGCCATGCGAAAAATTCATGCGTGCCACATTCATGCCAGCCAGGACAAGTTTCTCCAGTACTTCTTCATCCTGGCTGGCGGGCCCAATCGTTGCGACAATTTTTGCTTTTCGTGTCATAGATCAATCCACTCATAGAAAGTAGTACCTGCCCCTTGCTCATTAATGGTACACCATAAAACGAAGCCTGACGAGATGACCTCGTCAGGCTTTTCAAGCCAATTTGTGCCGCCTGCCCTACTCTGTCGAGGTGGAAGAGCGCAAACCGTATTTCAAAAACGTCCACTGAGACAGGAGACCCAGACCAAGGATAAGGTAGGCTCCTAAATAGCTGGTATCGAACAGTGCAGTCCAGAGAGTATTCGCCTGATCGTAGATACCCGATGTATCGATCCAGGCATACAGGAAGTCGGTAAACGAAAACGCCAGCAGGCCCAGCCAGGGGCGGGCAAAGGCGCCCCCGCGAAAATGGCGGATCAGCCAGACCGCAATCAACGCCAGGAAAAGATCGCCAACCGGATAGAACGAATTGACCGCGGCAGCCACCCAGTTCTCCGCAACCACCCAGAGGCTCAACAGGCGGTCAACGAGAAAATAAACCGCGAGCAGGACCAGCACCGCCAATAAACTGCGGTTCCATAATTCCTGTTTGCTCGGATTCGCCAGGAGACGGTACTGAATGAATAACGCATGGGCAAAAAAGATATAAGCTGCCACCCAGAAAACATCCGGAAGACCTACGCGGACTTCTTCCTGTGTGATATCCAAATATCCATACGCGAGTTCTGCCGCAGTCCACAGCCACAAGCCAAAGGCAATATAACGCCAAATACGACGAGGCGTCTCCGTCTGCTCATAACGCCGCCAAATCATCGTCGCTACCACGGCGGACAAGGATGCAGCGATCACTGGAGACAAAGCGATGAGGATGTCATTCCATAGATCCGGAAAGGGTTCCGCCAGGTAAATGACAATGTAAATCGCGATGAATATCACAGCCGCGATCTTTGCGATCCCGCGTACACGCACGGATGCATCTTTCGCGCTCCATCCAAATCGCATATTTTTACCTCTACCTTGCACCGGTGACATGCCCGACACCGGGCTGACTAAAGATGTGCCGGTTCAGGAGTTCACGGCGATAAGGATCCAGCCTGATCAAAACGTCGTGCGAGATTCCATCCACCATACGGGCGCCCAGGGCAGGCATTGCTTCAGATTGAAAACAGCGGATAAGGTCGACATAGAATCCCACTGCGCTTTCAAGCGATTCAAAATACTGGCGATTCACGATCCCATTGCTGGTAATGGCAACATTCCAGCCATGCTCGGCTGCCCAGATCGATAGCCGCTCGCACAATCGGCCTGTCAGGGCGCGGCCCGCCAACTCATTGAACCGGCTCATCAGCATCCGAAACAGAGCGGTGAAAGTGAGCCGCAATTCATACTGGCGCCAGGCTTCATCCTCACAATTGCCGACATAGCGTGTAACGTGATAGTCGGCCCTTGGCAGTGTCTGTGAGAAGGATGCATCGTTTATTGCGAAGCGCACCCCCCCAGCCCCAAAAGATAATTCTTCGATGACCGGGGTTGCGTGGCCCGCAATCAGGCAAAACTTATTGACCGCAGCATTCTGCATATGAACGAGACCGGGCTCCGGCCCGGCAGCCCACTTTCGGGCGCTATCGATCAATTCCCCCGGTGCCAGGGTCGACGTTTCCACACGAACGACAGACGCCTCATAGGCAACGCGCGTGAAGCGCATCGCCTCGACAGGAAGCGGCAAAAAACCGGCTGACATGCTCGAGCGATTGAATGTGTCAAACCAAAGTTGCCTGGGAATCACATCGACTGTATTTTCGAGACAGCGATAAAGCTTTTGCTGTACCCCCTCCAGAAAAGTGAACACCAGGTTTTCCCCTGAGGGACAATGCAGGCGCATTAAGCCGGTAAAGAGTTCCTCCCGCCGTGCCTGAATCAACGTTTCCACATAACCTGAGGAAATGTCCCGATGAATTTCAGGGATGAAGGCTGAGAGGTCCGGCATTGATGTGCCTATGACTGTTCAATCATAAGCACGGGAGCACCAGCCGTCAACTAACACTATTGCAAAGTGTTTTTTTACTGTTACAGGTAATGCAATTCCGCTGCCTGTTTTTCAAGATCCGGGCGGAAATCGGGGTGCGCGATACCGATCAACTGCCGCGCCCGCTGCCGAATGGTCTTGCCGTATAGGTCGGCAACACCGTATTCGGTAACCACATAGTGTACATGGTTACGGCTGGTGACCACACCCGCGCCCGGTTTGAGCATGGCGGCAATCCGAGTGACAGGCGTTCCATCCCGCAGCGTTGTTGTGCTCGGCAAGGCGATGATCGGCACGCCGTCCTTGGAACGCGAAGCGCCATAGATAAAATCAAGCTGTCCGCCGACGCCGCTATAGAGTTTGGGTCCAATGCTGTCCGCGCATACCTGTCCGGTCAGATCGACTTCGATGGCAGAATTGATCGCTACCATGCGTTCATTTTGCGCGATCACAAACGGATCGTTGACGTATTCCGTGCGGTGCATTTCGATCAGCGGGTTATCATCCGACCATTTATACAGCTTTTGTGTGCCAAGCATGAACCCAACAATGATCTTTCCGGGATGTAACGTCTTGCGGGCATTGGTCAATATGCCTTCATTCACAAGATCAATGATACCGTCAGAAAACATCTCACTGTGAACACCAAGGTCCTTTTTATGGCGCAGATACCTCAAGACGGCATCCGGGATCGCGCCGATGCCTAACTGCATGGTCGCACCATCCGGGATCAATTCGGCAACGAAACCGGCGATCTTTTCAACAACTTCCGAATTACCTTCCTCTGTCATCGGCATTTCAACGATAGGGTAATCGACCGGAATGATGTGATTCAAACGGCTGACATGGATGAAGGAATCACCCAGGGTACGCGGCATCTGCTGGTTGACCTCGGCGATGATGATTTTTGCCGATTCAGCCGGCGATTTGGTGAGGCCCACTTCCACACCCAGACTGCAAAATCCATGCTCATCCGGTCGAGAGACGTGGATGACAGCAACATCAACCGGCAGGATGCCGCGTTTGAAGAGCAGTGGAAATTCAGAAAGCAACACAGGGGTAAAATCTGCACGCCCTTCATGGACAGCCTTGCGAACGTTGTGGCTGATGAAGAGCGTGTTGACGCGCAAATGGCCTTCCATGTCTGGTTTTACGTAATCGGCAGAACCGATCGTCAGCGCCTGGCAGATCTCGACATCGTGAAGATTGGGCGCGTATTCCACCAGAGCGCCCAGTGCCTTTTGCGGCACCGATACGTTGCCGGTCAGAAAGATGCGCATCCCGGATTTGATCACGCGCACAGCCTCCTCGGCTGTCGTGATCCGCGACTGGTAAATGCTAGTCCAGTCCATTTTGGCCTCCTTCAGACAGACGCGTCAGGTGGACCAACTCTCCATTATGCGTATTGACCGCCTTCTCCAGCGCGGGATTCTGTGCAATGGCTTTCTCGGGACCCAAATCAGCAATTTCCAAAATGTAGGGCATAGCTGCATTGACGAACGCGTGCGTCGCCGTGCGGGCAACCACACCGGGCATATTGGGAACACAATAATGGATCACGCCTTCTTCCACATAGGTTGCGTGGTCATGCATGGTGGGACGCGAGGTTTCGGAACAGCCACCCTGGTCGATGCTCACATCGATGAAGACCGAGCGCGGCTTCATGGCACGCATCATTTCCCGTGTGATCAGGATCGGCGTGCGCTCGCCGGAAATCAGCACCGCGCCGACTACCACATCGGCATAAGCCGTCGCTTTCTCTATATTACGCTTGATGGAGATCATCGTCACAACATTCGGAAAACGATTGGCAACCTGCTGCAATATATTCATATCCCTATCGATCACGGTTACATGCGCGCCCAGACCCAGGAAGGCATAGGTGGCGCACATCCCAACCACGCCGCCGCCCAGAATCACAACCTCGGCCGGCGGCACACCGGGAATGCCGCCCAATAGCATGCCCCTTCCGCCCCAATTATTTTGAAGCAGGAGCGCGGCAATCGATGCCGCCATCTTTCCACCGATCTGGCTGAATGGGCGCAGGACAGGCAAAGAACCATCGGCGGCCTGGATTTGCTCGTACGCGATGGCAGTGATCTTCTTCTGGAGCAAAACTTCGATCTTGTCCTCGCGCGTGGCTGCCAGGTGCAGCTGACCGGCAAGCACAGTGTTCGGACGCAGCCAATCCAACTCCTGCCTGGTCGGACGCGCCACCTTGAGCATCAGGTCCGCGCGGACGAAGACCTCCTCCGGAGAATAGACAAGGCGCGCCCCAGCCGCTTCGAACTCCCGGTCTTCGAACCCCGCCCCCACACCCGCCTGATGCTCAACGTACACCTGGTGCCCGCGCTGGGTCAGAAGTTCCACCCCGATTGGAGAGAGACCCACCCGCTCCTCGAACGGGCGTCTTTCCTTTGGAATACCAATGTTCATAGGGCCTCCATGTACGGACCCCAAGGATTTTCGCAGAGCATATCCTTAGGCCTGTAATTTACTTCATATTCAGAACTTCACGAATGAAGGGCAGCGCCCAATCAATCGTCTCTCTATCGATCACGAGGGGCGGCGCAAAACGGATGACATGTTCATGCGTCTCTTTGGCAAGAATGCCGCGCGCCTGCAGCGCTTCGCAGAACCTGCGGGCGCCCCTTGCTTCCGGTTTCAGTTCGATGCCAATAAAGAGCCCCTTGCCGCGCACTTCCCTCACGTGCGGACTTGGGATCTCGGATAACTGCTCCAGCAGGTACTGCCCCAACTCCTGGGAACGTTCCGCTAATTTCTCTTCGCGGATCACGCGCAGGGCGGCGCGTGCGATGGCTGCCCCAAGCGGATTCCCGCCGAAGGTGGATCCGTGCTCCCCCGGCGTAAAGAGTCCCAGCAGGGCTTTGTCCGCCAGCACCGCCGACACGGGATAAAAGCCGCCGGAAAGAGCCTTGCCGATGATCGTCACATCCGGGCGGACATTCTCATGCTGCGCGGCGAACAGCTTCCCGGTCCGGCCCAGGCCCGTTTGAATTTCATCCAGCATCAACAGGACATTATTCTTCCTGCAGATTTCCGCAACCCGCTTGAGATAACCCGCCGGCGGGATGATGACTCCGCCTTCGCCCTGGATCGGCTCGAGCAGGACTGCCGCGGTATTGGGTGTGATCGCTTTTTCGATGGCCGCCGCATCGCCATACGGGATGTTCACAAACCCGGGCGTGAATGGACCGAAGTCCTCACGATAGGTCGATTCCGTGGAGAAGGTCACGATGGAGATCGTCCGCCCGTGGAAGTTGCCCTGCGCGGTGATGATCTCAGCCTGGTGGCGCGGCACGCCTTTGACGCGATACGCCCACTTGCGCGCCAGCTTGAGGGCCGTCTCGACCGCCTCCGCGCCGCTGTTCATCGGCAGGGACATTTCATACCCCGTCATCTCCGAGAGTTCCTGGTAAAGGAGCGGCAGCTGGTCGTTGCGGAAGGCGCGTGAGGTCAGCGTGACCCTTTGCGCCTGTTCCAGCATGGCATTCAGTATTTTCGGATGGACGTGTCCCTGATTGAGCGCGGAATAAGCGGAAAGGCAATCGAGATATTTGTTGCCCTCCACGTCGTAGACCCAGACGCCTTCCGCCCGCGCGACCACCACATCCAGCGGATGATAGTTATGTGCGCCGTATTGCTCCTCTAAACCAATAAAATCTTTTGTATTCATGAATTCACCTTTTTAACCACGAAGGGCACTACACTTGCCCCGGGCGCAAGTGCCGGGGAGGTCACAAAGGAAAGATAAAAGGGAAAAGAAAAAACCTTGGTGTTCTTCGTGTCCTTTGTGTTTGAATCCCTTAAGCCACGCCGAAAAGTCTGGCCAGGATCGCCTTTTGCGCATGCAAACGGTTATGCGCCTGCGGGAAGATCACGGAATGGGGACCGTCCGCCACATCGTCGGTCAACTCCTGGTTGCGATGCGCCGGCAGGCAGTGCATCACGATCACATCCTTATCCGCTTCCCCGACCAGCTTCGCATTGACCTGGTACGGCGGGAAGACCTTCTCGCGCCTGGCAGTCTCCTCCTCCTGCCCCATCGAGGTCCAGGTATCGGTGTAGATGACCTGCGCCTCTCTGACAGCCTCATGCGGGTCACGCAGGAACATCAATTTGCTGCCGGTTTCCTCGGAAATATCCTTTGCGACCCCGACGGCTTTGGCATTGAGATCGTACCCCTCGGGATTCGCAATCGTAAAATTCCAGCCCAATTTCGCGCAGACGTGCATCAGCGAAACCGCCACATTATTCGCATCGCCCACATACGCCACGTTCAAGCCTCTGGCTTTGCCGAACTTCTCCTGGATCGTCATGGCGTCTGCCATGCCCTGGCAGGGATGGTTGTAATCGCTCAAACCATTGACGACAGGGATGTCGGACCACTTCGCCAGGTCCAGCACGTGCGCGTGATCGAAGACACGCGCCATCAAGGCCTGGACATAGCCAGAGAGGACGCGGGCAATATCGGCAGTCGTTTCGCGCTTGCCCAGGCCGATCTCGTTCGGCGAGAGATAGAGCGCATCGCCCCCGCAGTGACGCATCGCCATGTCGAACGAGACGCGCGTCCGCAGGCTGGGCTTCTGGAAGATCATGCCGAGAACTTTGCCCTTGAAATAGGGCGGGTTGCCTTGCGTGAAATATTCCTGTTTAAGTTTGATAGCGAGGTCGAGCAGGTCCTGCACTTCCCCCGGGGATAGATCTGAGATGGCAAGAAAATGTTTCATGAAAACTCCTCTGGTCTAAGTATAACTTGTCAGGCAAATTCTGTGCTGTTGCAAGAATCATGCGTTCAATGTGACACAATGCACTTCTGGTCAAGGAATAAAAACGAAAAACAGCTCCAAATGAAAAGGTGACTGTCACTTTGAAAGTGGCAGTCACCTGATCTTATACAGCGTTCCTGACTTTCTTCCAATATCTCATCAACCCATCGGCGCTCATGCCGGGCGGATTTGCCAATTGATAGGCATTCACGACCTCTTCGCTCAACCCCAACGTTTCATTTTCCGCCATTGTCTTTTCGGTGAAGAGCTGGCGCAGTTCATCGATCGAAGGATCGGCAGGCATGACTTCCTCCATCCAGCGCGCCGCGTCGTCCAACGCTTTATCCACCTCGCGCAATTGCCATTCGGGGTCATCGTAAATGCCGAAGTGTGTCGGGGCGAGGCGCGCGAACTTCTCCCTGCGGAGGCGTCTCATGCTTTCATGCCAGCGCTCCAGATGCAGTTCGGGCGGGACCATCGGGACGCGCAAATATTGATAGCCCGGGATCCGTACTCCGCCCACATCGCCTGAGAAACAAACATCTTCGAACAGGTAGGCGTAATGATGTTCCGCGTGACCGGGTGTATTGACAGGGACAAACTTCAGATTCCCGATGGCGATCTCTTCCGTGTCCTGTGGAATATGGAGCTTGTCCTCGGGGACAGGCAGGAACTCACCCCAGAGGGTTTCCATCCTGTCGCCGTAGATGCGCGCCGCGCTGGCGATCAGTTTATCGGGGTTGAGCATGTGCGGTGCGCCGACGGGATGCACATAGACCTGCGCGCCCTGACGCGCCAGCCAGCCGGCCGCCCCGGCATGGTCGAGGTGAATGTGCGTCAGCAGGACGTGGGTCACGTCGCGGGGGGATAAGCCCTCTTTCGCCAGACCCGCTTCCAGCGCCGCGCGCGTCGAGCCGGGTCCGCTTTCGATCAATATCACGCCGACTCCTGCTCGAATCAGATAGGAGGCAATGGCATAGGGCCGCCCCTGAAAATTCAAGTCAAGTGTGATAACACGGGTCTTCGCCATACAACATCCTGAGAAAAAGTACTGAACACAAAACTCGAAAGGGTTTCGGAGAGATCAGCTTCGCAATAGACGCGGCAGACAGGCACTTTGCGCTCCATCAGGGAATTTGCCAAATCCTCATTACTGGTGTGATTGCCAAAGGAACCGGACATCAACATCACGACCACGGGCCGCACGTTGCGCCGCTGGAGGCTATCCACGCCGATCAACAGCTCGGGCCAGATCATCGGTGTGATCAGAATGGCGCTGCTGCCCTGCGATAATTGTCCCATTTGGGCGGTGACCAGGCCCGGCAATGTGTACGTGCTCTCAGCCTGGAGGAATGCCAGTTCCTGCAGGATTTTGGCTTCCTGACGCTCGCTGCGTTCCGCCGGCGTGACCTTGAACGTCCGTTCGGAGGCGCTGACCAGCCCAACCGCCCGGCGCTGTTCGATAAAGTAATGTGCAAGCGAGGCGGCAATGCTGGCTGAATATTCCATGGTGGAGGGCGGTAACTTTACCTTGCGCCGCCGCAGCAGAAGCAAATCATCGATCGGGGGCGCGTCATAAACCTCACTGGGTTTGGCAACATGTACGTTCTTGTTGGTATCGAGGAATAACCAGACTTCGGCCTGTGGGTCCTGTTCGAACTCCTTGACCATGAGCTGGCTGCGACGGATGCTGGTGGGCCAGTGGATACGCTTCATTGGGTCGCCGGGCACATACTCGCGGACGCCCGTGGCATGCGGGGTAATGTCGAGGGACTTGCGCCGAATCGCTTTGCCGCCCGGCAACAAGCCCGGCGGAGAAACAAACTGCGCCACAGGGAAGATCATCGGCAGGACCACCAGGGAAGCTATTGCCGGATGGCTTCTGGAAACGCGGAAAATGCCGAAGGGATCACCCGACGTGATGGTGGTCGGTCCCAGGGGGAACCCGCCGCGGTGGGTGAGCCAGGTGCGGGCAGTGTAGATACGCTTCTGTTTTCCGCGTAAAAAGGTCAGCACGCGCGAGCCGGTCGCATGCGGAATGGGCGTCTCGTTCGCCACCTCCAGCCACAGTTTGGGCAGCCTGCTCAAGTTGGAAATCTCAAAATGCTCTTCGAAGATGTCACCCACACTGCCGCGCAGGGCACGCGCCTGTCTGTCCACCCGGATGCCTCGCAGCGCAGGAATGGTCAACAGCCATGCCAGCATGAGCAGCAACACACTTAGATAAAGAAGCCTGACGTACACCACCCCACCGTTCACTACCGTCCCAATCGTGCCAACGGCAAGTGTCAGGAGAACAAAGATGCGTCCGGGTGTCACTGCGTTTTGACCTTTTCCTTCTTCAATGACATATGATAGTCGCCTCCGGGTACCGGGGCAGCGTAGACGATTTCCTGTACGATCCGATCCGCGCTCAGCTCACGCAAACGCGCCGCAGGCGAGACAATGATGCGATGCCCGAGCACGGGGACCGCCAGCGCCTTGATATCATCCGGCAGGACGTGGTCGCGGCCCTGCAGGGCGGCGCGCGCCTGCCCGGTGCGGAACAACGCCAGGCTGCCGCGCGGGCTCGCGCCCAGATAGACATCCCCGCTCTGGCGCGTGCGTCCCACCAGATCGATGATGTAGCGCTGGATCGCGGGCGAGACGTACACCTGGCGGATTTGTGTGATGGCGTTCAATAAATCGTTGACCTTGACGACGGACTCCAACGACTCGATCGGATGCTGGATCTGCTGCGCATTGAGAATCTTCATCTCCTCGGTCGGGTTGGGATAACCAAGTCGCACGCGCAGCAGGAAACGATCGAGCTGGGCTTCCGGAAGAGGGAACGTCCCTTCATACTCGATCGGATTCTGCGTCGCAAGCACCATGAACGGTTTCGGGAGAGGATAGGTCGTCCCATCCACAGTGACCTGGTGCTCCTCCATCGCTTCCAGCAAAGCAGCCTGTGTCTTGGGCGTGGCGCGATTCACTTCATCGGCGAGGATGATCTGCCCCATGATCGGTCCCGCCCGGAACTCGAATTTGCGCGTCTCCTGGTTGAATATGGAAACGCCTGTGACATCACTCGGAAGCATGTCAGGCGTAAACTGGATACGGTTGAACGTGCAGTCCAATGATTTTGCCAGACTGCGCGCCAGCATGGTCTTCCCCACCCCAGGCACATCCTCGATCAAAACATGTCCCTGGCATAACAAACCGATCACCACCAGTTCCACAGATTGGGACTTCCCCACAATGACTTGCTCAAGATTATCGACAATACTTTCACCAAAACTTTTCAGGTCGGTCATGTGCATTGCTCTCCCGATTTCTATGTTTCCCGGGCACCAAACCATGATTTGCTTAGCAAATCAGGCGGTGTGCAGAGGTGACCCGGCAAGCCATCCCTGCTGAAATTGTGTCAGGCTTGCATACAACTCTTTTTTGATGCCCGAGGCGGATCACCCCGACTGAACTACCGCTCTGATTGTACGAGCATTCCAAACGATGAGCAAGTGCATTCACCCCCTCCCTGGAGGGGTATCGCCAGTCCGGATCGGACACCTGTCCCGGGAGCCGCGCCTTGACGGGGCTTTTCTGTTCAGCTATAATAATTTAGGTAGAACTAAATTTATTTTTAGTTACTCATACTGCAAGGTTGAATGGCACTCAGAATATGTCCACAACTTTGCTATCGTTCCCCCACAGGAAGGAAGCATGACATGTCAAATGAAACCACACCGATCACGCCAAATCAAGCCGCGTTGAGAATGCTTGCCAGTTTCCTTGTCGCGCTGCTCCTGAGCATGGTACTCCTCTTCGCAGGAGCGGGCCGGCTCGACTGGACTCTGGGGTGGAGCTTCGTCACAGCCTGGATCGTGCCGAAGCTGGTCTTTCTCATCCTTTTGCGCTGGCGCGATCCTGATCTGCTGGTCGAACGCGCTACCCGCCACAAAAACACACAGCGCTACGATCGAATCATTTTGCCGATCTACTTCCTGTTCGCATTTGGCACATTCATTGTTGCCGGCCTGGATGGAGGCCGCTTCCGCTGGTCGGGCGAACTGCCAACCGTGTTGATCGTCGCGGCTTATGTTATTTATCTGCTGGGAAACAGCCTGGCCGGCTGGGCGATCAATTCGAATCCATTCTTTTCCTCCGAGTCGCGCCTGCAGACAGAGCGCGCTCAGAAAGTTGCCAGCACGGGACCCTACCGCTTCATTCGACATCCCGCCTACTCCGGCGCGTTCCTGCTCTGGGTCACGACAGGACTGATGCTCGAATCGTGGTGGGCGACCCTCCCCGGGTTCCTGGCGGGGTTGATGATGGTCATTCGGACCGTTTATGAAGACCGCATGCTGACTGCCGAACTCCCCGGCTACGCAGAGTACGCACAACAGGTTCGGTACCGCCTGGTCCCTGGCATCTGGTGACAGGGAACTGAACAACCACGCCCACAGACTCAGTCCAAAACCACAGAACACTCACGGACGTTAGGAACGTCCGTGAGTGTTCCTGTTATATCGGGAAACCCCTGCACGATGCTTTACTGGCTGATTTCAAATGTCTCCGGGTCTACGTCGATATTCACAGTTGCGGTCATGTTCCACAGGAAGCGCGGATCCGCATCATCCAATGTGATGGTGACTTTGTAGGTCATGTCACCCAGGTACTCACGCCCAACAGGATCGATCTCCGTCACCGTACCTTTGAATTCCTCTCCGGGAAAGGCATCCAGTTGGACGGCAGCCTGGTCGCCGAGGGCAACGTTCGCGACGTCGATCTCAGCGAGGTCTTTGGTCTCCACTGTCCAGAGAGACGTGTCAGCCAGGAAGGCGATGGGCAGCGTCGGCGCGACCGATTCGCCAACCGTCAGGTCGAGGCTGAGCAGGACACCATCGAAGGGCGCGCGCAGCTCGTACAGTTCGATCGCGGCTTCAGCCGCCGCGACGTTGGCATGCGCCGCGTTCAGCCGGGCTTCCAACACGAGCAGCTGCTCAGCATCCACACCGCCTTTCAGGCGATCGTAGGCGCGCTGGAGTTCTTCCATTCGCGCCTTATCCAGAGCCAGGTCATTTTCGGCTTCGATGATCCAATCCTGGGGCGCAGGACCTTTGAAATGTTTCGTCTTGGTCACATAGAAATAGCCTTTCCAGCTTTGCATCAGGACCCGGCGAGTCTCGGTTTGAGGCACTTTCTTTGCATCCAGGAGGTAATCCAAATAATCGACAGCCTTGTCGTATTCCTCCCTGGCATCCTTCAGATCGATGACGGTCTGAGCCAGTTCGGCGTCACCCGCGTTTTGCAGATCGTTCAAGGCTTTTCTGGCACTTGCCAGCTCCAGTTGGGCGGCGGCGAGTTCCGCCTGCACGGTCTCGAGTCCGATCAGTCGGGCAATCACATCGCCAGCGGCAAGAGTCTCACCAGGCTGGGCAAGGATTTCCGAAACCACACCGCCCTGAGCGAAGGCGAGTTCCACAGACGGAGCCGGCAGCAACGTCCCTTCGGCGGTGGCGACGGAGCGGCTGGCTGGATCCGCTTCCGGTTCCGCGGTTGGCGCAGGAGTGTTCGCCGTGCCACAGGCAGCCGCGAAGAGGGCAAGCAGGAGGAGGATGGAGAAGAGTTTGGTTTTCATATTAAGCTCCTTGTGGGCAAGATGGCATCTTGCGCAACGAATTTATTCGTATGCCAGCACTTGCGTCACGGTCAGGCGGACGGCGCGCAGAGCCGGCAGGAAACTGGCAACGATCGCGATCACGACGACGAGCAGTGCCCAGGCGAGGATCCCGCCCATCGAAAAGGAGGCCGGGACCGGGTAGTCCATGAACGAGAGCCCAATTTCGCGGGCAAGCAGCATGCTGATGGGTATGGAAAAGCCGATCGCCAGGATCCAGCTCATCATGCCGATCAAAAGACCCTCGACGATGACAATCCGGAACACTGCTGCGCTGGAGGCGCCAAAGGCGCGCATCACGCCGATCTCGCGGGTGCGTTCGATGACGTTGAGACTCATCGTCCCCATCAAGCCCAGCCCGCCGACGGTAGCGAGCACAACCGTCATGACCATGAGCAGGGCGACGATGATGGCAAAGGCGGCGTCGATTTCCTCGCGCTCCTCGCTGATGAGAAAGTTCGAGAGCACGCGGATGCCGGAGCGGTCATACTGCTTTTCGACGGCGCTGGCGATCTGACGCTGGGTTTCAACGTCGCGCGCCTGGATGGTGAAGACAATCGCATTGGAGCGGTTGGGTTCGCGCACATGGCGGGTATAGGCGGCGTAGTCCATCACCGTGAAGTAGCCAATGGTGCTGTTGCCCATCATCTGCATGACACCCACGACGCGATAAGTCTCTTCGCGGCCTTCGATCTTGACAGTGACAGGACCGCCAAGTTCAATGGTCGGTTCATTGGCGAGCAGACCCGGGCTGACGAGAATCGAATTGACATCACCGGGTTGAAGCGGATGCCCTTCGACGACGGGCGGATCGAGAAGATCGCTTCCGGCAGGAGGAGCCAGCAGGTAAAGATTGTCGCTCTCGGAACCATCCGGACGGACATAACGACCAATCGTGAATCCCCAGGCTTCCGATCGACCGACGCCGGGAACGGATTCCGCGACATTGACCAGTTTCTGCGCCGGAACATGTCCGTCCACGACCAGCCAGGCGTCGTAGTTCCAGAAGTCCAGCATCTGGTCGAGCGAGCCGTTGAGCGAGGCTCGCAGGTTGACGATGCCCATAAAGATCGCACCGGCAAACGTGAGCGTGACCAGCGAGAGGATCAACCGTCCGCGCTTGCGGAAGGGATTGCGCAGTGCAAACAACAGGTCGCGGGTGAAGCGCGGGAAGCGCTGGAGGATGGCGTCCATGAAACCCGCGCCGCGCCAGACCTGACTGATCCCATATTCACTGAGGACGCGCGCCGGTGAGACCCTGGTCCCGTTGAGAATGGACGGGGCGGCAGCGATCAGCGGAACGATCAAGCCAACCCCGAACTGGACCAGCAAAGCTGACAGGGTGTATTCCACCCGGGGCGGATTGAAGTTGATCAGTTCCGCGACAAACTGCGCCAGGGCGTTTGCGCCCAGCTTACTGAACGGAATGGCAAGCAGGCAGGCAGCGAGTCCGAGGACCAGTACCATTCCAAAATACAAACCGATAATTTGCCAGGAACGCGCCCCGATCGCTTTCATGATGCCGATCTGTTTTTCCTGCTGGGCGATCAGGGCGGAGATGATGTTGACCACGAGCAGTCCGCTCAGGAACATGGCGAGAGCCGCGATGATCCCAAGCAGGATCAACATGGTTTCGATGATGAAATTCATCGGATGGACGCCCTGGTCGGGCATGGTCTTTTGATAGACCGGCAACCCTTCCCCTTCGATGCGGTCTTCGGCTTCATTCGCCAGTGCGCGGATCTCTGCATCGGAAGTGGCGCTGGCATCCAGATAGAGCTGGTTGTAGCCTTCGGGCTGTCCCATCCAGCGGATCGTATCCATGCTGACGTAGCCATAGACCCAGCCTTCGATCACCGGCGGGACTCGATACAGGTCATGCGCGATGCCTGCCACGCGCAAGGTATATTTTTTGCCCTGCGAGGTCTTGACCAGGATTTCGTCGCCGGGACCCAGCCCAAGGTAGGCGGCGGTGGCGCGCTCGAGCAGGACTTCCCTTTTCTCGGGCGGCCAGTTTCCGCTTTGTTCCCGGACACGGAGCAAACGCTGATCGTCATAATCCGGGATCGCATAAAACGTCAGGTCGCGCCAAGTGTCGCCGTTGCCGTCGAGAGAAATCCTCAAGGCAAGGGAACGCCGTCCTTCGGCTTCGTCCACGCCGCGCATGTGGCGCATGGAAGTGACGAAGTCGTCATCGAGCTGCGGTTCGGTCTCGAGGATGATGTCCGCGGGGTGGATGTCCGCGTATTGCTCGGCAAGGGAGGCGGTCAGCGCCTGCTGGGTGGAAACGATCATGCCAATTGCAAACACGCCTGCGGCGATCGAGAGAATGACTAATATCGTGCGCGAGCGGTTGATCCACAGATCACGGTAAACTTTTTTCCAGCGGGTCATGGTTTCCTTTCAGGTAAATAAGTAGACAGGTAAACAAGTACACAAGTGATTGCATTACCTGTCTACTTGTATACTTGTCTACCTTCCACATCATCCACGATCACCCCGTCCGCGATATGGAGCTGGCGTCCCGCACGGCGCGCAAGGTCGGGATCGTGAGTCACCATCAGGACCGTCTTACCGAGGCTGATCAGGCGCTCGAAGAGGGAGAAGACCGCCGCAGCGGTTCTCGAGTCGAGGTTGCCGGTAGGTTCGTCGGCGGCCAGGATAGGCGGATCGGTGGCGAGGGCACGCGCGATCGCAACGCGCTGCTGCTGCCCGCCGGAAAGTTTGGCGGGGAGTTTGCTGGCCTGATCTTCGATCTCCATCAGGCGGAGCAATTCCATGGCGCGGTCACGGCGTTCACTAAAGGCAGGTGTGGCGCAGAAATCCATGGGGAGCATCACGTTTTCGAGCGTGGTCAGCGTCGGAAGCAGTTGAAAAAATTGAAAGACCACCCCGATGGTGCGCCCGCGCCAGATGGCAAGCTGGTTCTCGCCAAGCTTCTCAACCTTCTCCCCGCCGACGAGGATCTCGCCATCGGTGGGACGATCCAGCCCCGTAATCATGTTGATGAGAGTCGTCTTGCCGCTGCCCGACTTGCCAACGATCGCCACGAACTCCCCCGCGTTGATGTGCAAGTCGATGCTCTTCAATGCCATGAAGAAGCCCGCGTCGGTTTGATAGGCTTTGGTGACGGCGTTGAGGTCGATGAGCAGGGACGGATTGGAAATGGTCATGAGGCTCCTTTCGGGGAGATTTGAACCGCGAAGCACGCTAAGGGCGCGAAGCTTTTTAAAGGTTTCTTTGCGACCTTCGCGTACTTTACGGTTCACAAAACGAACTCCCCGGATGTATCTTTTAGCTTAGGATACCTTCCGGGGAGCAGTTTGTCGGCGCTCAAAAGGAGTAGAAAAGAGGTATTTTTATTCCAGAGATGTCGTTGCGAGGAGTGACGCCTTTGGCGCCACGACATCTTACTTCTATTCCACCCACCCCAATTTCTTCGCCAGCATGACCGCCTGGGTGCGATTGGCAACCCCCATCTTGGACAGGATGTTTCCTACATGTTTCTTGACGGTGTTCAACGTCAGCACGCGCTCCTCCGCGATCTCCTGGTTGCTCTTCCCCGCGGCAAGCAGCTGCAGGATATCGAGCTCGCGGCGGGTCAGCGGGATCAGCCCTTCGGTTTTAGGCAAAGTGACAGGTTCAGGCTCGACGGCTTCGCGCCGGAGGATCTTCAGGATGTTTTCCACATAAGCGCGCGGGGCATGGATCTGGCCATGACATTGCTCGAGCAAGTGCAGGAGCAGCTTGCCTTCGTCCGCAAAGATTCGAACATATCCGCATTGTGCGCCAAGAATCAGAGCATGAGATAAGCTCTCGATGGCGCGGGCATGTTCTGCAACAGCATGACAGGCATACGCACGCAGGATGGAGGCTTCGATCACGGGCGTCACGCGCTCGCGGCGTTCAGCTTCCGCGATCAGCCTGGATAAAGCCTCGAGGACAACAGGAGCAGACTGAGGGTCAGCGAGAAGCGCCTGCACATCCGCACGTAACAGCACCAACTGCGCCATCTCGCGCAGATGAAAACACATCCCATCGAGCATTTTTTCCAGATCATAGACCTTGATCAGATGCCGGGCTTTGGGCAAGTCGCCGCGCAGAAGCATCAGGCGGATCTGTTGGATGGCAATGAAGGTATCGTCGAGCACAGAGATACTGTTTTCGGCAACCTGCATGGCACGTTCCAGGCGGGCAAAGGCTTCCTCCCAGCGACCCTGCGCGGCGCTGATGCGGGCAAGAGCGATCTGGCCGTCCATGCTGGCAACGGGCTGCCAGACCTGACAATAGGCGATGCCCTGCTCGGCATAGCGGATCGCCTCGTCGAAACGGTTTTGTTCGCGCAGCAGGTCAGCGTAACTGATGAACGGCATACCGAGCAAAAAGGTATGTTCACCGAGCGTTTCACGTGTGTAGTGGATCAACTGCTGGAAGACGCGTTCCGCCAGCCCGAGCGCGCCGCGCATCTGACGGACTTCCCCCATTTGCACCTGGGCAATAATGGACATCAGTGGATTATTGACGTTTTTTGTCAGACGCAGGGTTTCGGCGAAGGCATCCAGTGCCTGGCTGGTATTACCGAGCATCACATGATGCAGACCCAGATTGAAGTGCAGGAGGCTGTGCAGGAAATCATCCTTTTCGGCAAGCAGGACGAAGGCGTCGGAGATCTCGTCCGCCGCGGCAACTTTGCCGGCAAAGATGCCCGCCAGGATGAGCAGGGACTTCACTTCGCCCCTCAGCCTGTCTCCCGTTTCATCGGCCGGGATCAGCGCCTCGGCTTTTGCCGCGCACGCCTCCGCCTCGGCAGAGTTGAGCGAGATGATTCTGCTCCAGCCCTTCGCCAGCCACAAGCGCGGACGCCCTTCCATCCATTCCGGCGGCAGGGTCGAGAGCCATTCCAGCAAGGCGGACTGTTCGCCGCGCTGAACGATGTCGACGTAATGATCTTCGAGCAGGTTGACGGCGCGCGCGTAGTCGGCGCCGTGCGTGGCATAATGGATGGCTTCGTCCAGCAGGTGGTTCTCTTCGAACCAGTGACTGGCGGCATCACAGTATTGTTCAGTTCGCTTCGGTGGAAGCTGACGGCGCAGGAACTCGGCAAACAAGGCATGATAGCGAAACCATATCCCTGACGAATCGAGCGGGACGAGAAAGAGGTTGGCGCGTTCGATGTGCGCGAGGATGTCGGGGACCGTTTGCGTGAAGATGCAGTCTGTATGGTGTGAGATGTAATCAATCGCTGCGGCAGAGAAGCGGTCGAACAGCGCCGAGATCTTCAGGAACTCCTGCACTTCGGGCGGCTGGCGGCTCAGGATTTCTTCAGCCAGATAATCGAAGATGTGCGCCTGCCCGGCAGGGATGTTCCAATCGAAAGGCTGGCGCGCCAGGGCAAGACCCGCGAGCTGCAATCCCACCGCCCAGCCCTCCGTGGATTGGTCCAAGTGTGCAAGTTGTTCCGGCGTGAGGGACGCGCCCATCTGCTCCAGAAAGGATCGAACCTCAGCCTCGTTGAAGCGCAGGTCCGCTGCCTCGATTTCGACTACCTCATCGAGGGCGCGCAGGCGCGCAAGCGAAAGTCCCGGCAGGCTGCGCGTGACGATGGCGAGGTGCATCTGCTCGGGATGATGTTCGAGCAATGATTGAATAACGCCATCGACCTCGCTTCCATCTACATGATGATAGTCATCGAGAATAATAGCGAAGTCTTGTGAGATCTCGCTCAAGTCATTAATCAAGGAAAACAGGATTGCTTCCCCGGTCACAGTCTGTCCACTGTGCAGCATGGCAAGAGCGGTCTGCCCCATTTTCGGAGATAGTTGTTGAAGCGCGCCGACAAGATAGGAGAGAAACCGGTCGAGGGTGTGATCGGTACGTTCGAGCGAAAGCCAGGTGACAGGCATGGAGGTGGTCCGCGCCCAATCCGCGATCAGGGTTGTTTTTCCAAAGCCGGCGGGCGCTACCACCAGTGTCAGCGCGCGCTGCATCCCGGCATCGATCCGTTCCATCAGACGAGTCCGCTCCACCCGGTTCGACCTCGGTGCAGGGATGGAAATCTTGGTACGCAGCAATGGGAGCATAAAACGATTATACATCGTTGAAAGCGGGTAGAATTACTGTGATGTCAGGTTGCCCGGTTTACCCTGGCTTCTGCTGAGGAGGGAGCGTCACTGCCGTCATATCACATCCCCTCCCTGATCGAACATCTTTAGGAGGAACATGAACAGAAAAATAACGATCGGAATACGGGTCTGCCCAGCCGTGCCGGGCTCTCGACCCGTGTCAATCAATATTTTCCCGGTTGGATCATGGAAGCGCCGCATGGAGGAACGGGAGATATGAAACCGAATCTCCAGCCTGCCAATGCAGCCAGCGATGATGAAGATCCCGATTCTCTGATTCAAAATCTCCTGGCGCAAAAGACATTGATCATCGCTTCCAATCGCGGACCGGTCAGCCTCCACAAAAATGAAAGCGGCGACCTGGAATATCAGCGGGGCAGTGGAGGCTTGGTGACCGCGCTTGCCGGAGTGATCCAGCATGCTGAAGCGCGCTGGATTGCCTGTGCCCAAACGCCGGAGGATAACGCCTGGGGGAGAGGAGTCGTACCGCTTGGAGAAAGCGACGCACAAGTCTGGATGCAATTTCTGACACCCTCAGAGGAATCCTATGAAGGCTATTATCACGTGATTGCCAATCCATTGCTGTGGTTCCTGCAACATTCGATGTGGGACATTTTCCGGGAGCCCACCATCGATCAGGCAGTTTGGGACCATTGGGAAAATGGGTATGTAGCTGTCAATATGCTTTTTGCAGAAGCGATTGCCCGGCAGATCGCGAGTGCGCAACAGAGCACGAATACGCCGCAATCGGCCCTGGTCATGCTGCAGGATTATCACCTTTATCTGGCGCCTAATTTCATTCGGTACAAATTCCGTCCCAAAGCCAGATATACCCTCACGCATTTTGTGCACATCCCCTGGCCCGGCGCGGAGGATTGGGGCTTCCTGCCGGTAAAAATGCGGCGGGCCATCCTGGAAGGATTATGCGCTGTGGACCTGCTCGGTTTCCAGACGCGTGAGGATGGGCTGAATTTCATCCGGACATGTGAATCTCATTTGCCGGGCGCGCATGTCAATTACAGACAAGGCAGGGTCTGGTTTCGCAACCACTCCACCTACATCCAGGACTTCCCGATTTCGATCGATGTGAACGGTCTCAGGCAATTGGCTGAAACGGAGGAAGTGAACTCGTATCGCGAGCAGCTGTTACAGTCGCATGGCGACTGGCAGATCCTGCTGCGCATCGACCGCATCGAGCCGAGCAAGAACATTGTCCGCGGCTTCCAGGCATTCGGTGAAATGCTCGAACTTTACCCCGAACATCGCGGCAACGTTAAGTTCGTAGCGCTGCTTGTGCCTTCCCGCCTGGGGGTAAGCGAATATGGAAGTTATCTGGATGAAGTCATGGGCATCGCCGGAAGGATAAATGCCAAATACGGCGGCAATGATTGGGAGCCGATCCGCATCTTGGTGGACGAGAACTATCCGCGCGCTGTGGCAGCCCTGCAGATCTACGATTTGCTGCTGGTAAATTCCATTGCCGACGGCATGAATCTGGTCGCCAAGGAAGGACCGATCGTCAATCGCCGGGATGGCGTGCTGGTCCTGTCCGAACGGACAGGCGCCTACCAGCAGCTCGAGCCGGGGGTCCTGGTCATTGCCCCTCTGGATGTCTATGGCACAGCCGAGGCGATGCATCAGGCGCTGATCATGCCGGCAGAAGAACGACGCGAAAAAGCTCAGCGCCTGCGTTCCCTGATCGAGAATCAGGATATCGTCGATTGGCTGCGCCAGCAACTGAGGATGATCATCAGGTTGCGACTATGATGCCGAAACTTTCACATAGAGTTGCTGTACTGCATTATTCGGCTCCTCCGGTGATCGGCGGCGTGGAGAATGTGATTCTCGCGCACGCGCACTTGTTCATCGAAGCGGGATATCCCACAGCCATCCTGGGAGGCAGAGGCCACAGCGAGGCGCTGCCCATCGGAGCAGACTTCATCCCTATCCCTGAGCTGGATAGCCAGCATCCTCAAATCCTGGAGATGAGTCGTGAACTGGACCGAGGCATCGTCCCGCCGAATTTTGAGCAGATGGTCACACAGGTCGCGGGGAAACTCGCTCCCATCCTGGCTTCCATGGATCTTCTCATCGTACACAATGTATTCACCAAACACTTCAATCTTCCATTGACCGCCGGGCTTTTCCGTCTGCTCGACCAGGGCGCGATCCCACACTGCGTTGCCTGGTGTCACGATCTCACATGGACAAGTCCGAATTCCCGTTCGAAAGTTCATCCGGGCTACCCGTGGGATTTGCTCCGCACCCATCATTCCGACATCACCTATGTAACCATATCGCAGGAAAGACAGCGCGAAGCAGCCGGCATGTTCGGGTGTTCGCCTGAACAGATCCGGATCATCTACAATGGTGTAGACTCGCGCACACTGCTCGCTCTTTCCGACGTGGGCCTGGCTCTGATCAACCGGCTGGATCTTTGGGACAGCGACCTCAACCTCCTCATGCCTGTACGTGTCACACAAGCCAAGAATATGGAACTGGCTCTACACGTCCTGGCAGCAGTAAAAGAGAAAGGCATTCACCCAAGGCTTGTCGTGACCGGTCCTCCCGATCCTCACGATGAGAGGAACATGGAATACTTTCGAGATCTGCTGAAGCTGCGCGCGGGATTGGGAGTACAGCAGGAGATGCGCTTTGTCTATGAGTCAGGTCCCAATCCCGCCGAATCATTTGCCATCGACATGCCCGTGGTGGCAGAACTTCTGCGCGTGAGCGATGCGCTCTTCATGCCCAGCCATCGCGAGGGCTTTGGCATGCCCGTTCTGGAGGCCGGACTGGTTGGCATTCCGATTTTCTGCGCAGATACTGTACCAGCCGCAAATGAGATCGGCCGGCACGAGGTGATCAGGTTTTCCCCGGAAGCTGACCCGGAGCAAATTGCCGGCTTGATCCTCCAATGGGCGGAAAACAGTTCCGTTCTGCGCCTGCGCCGGCACATCCGGCAAAATCTTACCTGGCAGAGCATATTCCGGCATGACATTCTGCCGCTATTGAATCGAGGTGCGCCATAAAGTTCACAAGCAAAGCGGACCTTACAAAGTGGGCTCGGGAGGCCGAGCGCCTGTGGCTATTCCTGGATTACGATGGCACACTCGCAGACTTTGCTCCCACACCTGATGAGATTGAGCCAAACCCCGAAATCATTGGATTGCTCGAACGGCTTAGCCGCAAACCGGCCATCCGCGTGACGGTCCTCAGCGGGCGCAGGCTGGAACATATCCGTCTTCTGCTGCCGGTCTCAGGCATTTTCCTGGCTGGCACGTATGGCATCGAATACCTGACGCCGACTGGTGAGATCGTTCAGTCTGTTGAGTTTGCCGCCGTCCGGCCGGTGCTGGAAAAGATCAAGCCGCAATGGGCACAGATCATCCGCGGACGAAAAGGTTTCTTTCTGGAGGACAAAGGCTGGACGCTTGCACTGCACGCCCGCTTCGCCGACGATGAGCAGGCGGAAGAAGCCCTCGCGCTGGCACGGCAGAAGATCGACGAAACGCGCCCTGCCAATCGCTTTCGTATTCTGGGCGGTCATAAATTTTTGGAAATTGCTCCATGGCTGGCAAGCAAAAAGGAAGCGGTCGCCCATCTATTGAGCCGGTATCCCTTTCCGGACGCGCGGCTGCTGTATATTGGAGATGATGATAAGGATGAAGAAGCTTTTCGTGTAATCCACGCGCATAGGGGAGTCGCGCTCAAAGTCCTGCAGCCATCCCAGGCCGCGCAGCCGACAGAAGCCGATTTCCTTTTTGATTCTCCCGGCGAGACGCTGCGCTGGCTGGAAGAGCTGGCTTAATTCCAATATTTCCGTTTCGTGGTTGACGTCTCCCTACAGCTCGACTGGTTTGATTTCCTGTTTCACCTCAATGATGGTGTCATCGATGGGGCAGTACTCGATGCACTTGCCGCCGCAGGATGGATCGCATTTGGTCTGATCGATTACACAGACCTCACCGAGATAATCGATTGCCCCACACGTACAAAAATGAACACAGGATCCACACCCGATACACTTCGCAACTACGATTATGTATGGCATATGACCGCCTTTCAGGACATAAGAAATTCATGGATGGAGGAAGCGGCTTTCCTCGCCGCGCCCATCGCGCTGATCACGGTGGCTGCGCCGGTGGCGATATCGCCGCCCGCCCAGACCCGCTCTTTGGACGTCTTGCCCGTTTCGCTGTCGATGACGATGTTCCCTTTCCTGCCGATCGTCAGCCCGGGTGTTGTTTGGGGGATCAACGGGTTGGGACTGTTGCCGATGGCATGGATGACAGAGTCGAACGGGAGGATGAATTCGGACCCCGGGATCGGCACCGGGCTGCGCCGGCCCGAAGCATCCGGTTCGCCTAACTCCATCTTCAGGCACTCCAGCGCGGTGACATTGAAACGGTCGTCACCAATGGTCCTGACCGGCAGGGTCAGGTAATGGAATTTGACGCCTTCCTCTTCCGCATTTTCGATCTCCTCCAGACGCGCCGGCAGCTCTGTGCGTGAGCGGCGATAGACGATGGTTGCCTCAGCCCCCAGACGCAGGGCTGTGCGGGCGCAATCCATGGCGACGTTTCCGCCGCCCAGGACGGCTACTTTTCGATGGCGCTTGATCGGCGTATCATTTTTAGGATAGGCATAGCCTTTCATCAAATTGATGCGGGTCAGATATTCGTTGGCTGAATATACGCCGTTGAAATTATTCCCCGACATTTCCATGAACCAGGGCAGCCCGGCGCCCGTAGCAACGAAGACGGCGTCGAATTCCTCCAGGATGGAATCCATCGAGCGGGTCTTGCCCACCACGAAATCGGTGTGCATTTCGACTCCCAGGCGGCGGAGGTAATCCACCTCCCGGTCCACGATCGCTTTCGGCAGACGGAATTCCGGGATGCCGTAGTAGAGCACGCCGCCCATCTTGTGCAGCGCCTCGTAGATGACGACCTGATGCCCGGCTTTGATCAGGTCGGCAGCAGCGGTCAACCCAGCGGGTCCGCCTCCAATGATGGCAACCTTTTTGCCGGTTGGGGAGGACAGTTCGGGAAGCGCCATCTCAGGCTGGGCTGCCTCCCAATCGCCTAAAAAGCGTTCCAAACGCCCAACGGCGATCGTGCCGCCCCGTTTTGTCAGGGCGCAGTGCTTCTCGCACTGTTCCTCCTGGGGGCAGACCCGCCCGCAGACCGAAGGGAGTGAATTCCTCTCCTTCAGGATGCGGACCCCGGCAGCAAAATCACCGTCGGCGATTGCCTGGATAAACTCGGGGATCTTGATCTGCACGGGACAGTCCGCAATGCAAAAGGGTTTTTTACATTGCAGACAGCGCCGGGCTTCCGCCATCGCCAGTTCGGCGGTATAGCCCAGGGCAACCTCGAGGAAGTTGTGGCTGCGGACGTGCTCCTCCTGCTTCGGCATCTCCCTGCGGTTCAAATCGATTTTTGGTTTCGGTTTCGGTTCTTCTGACATGCAATCTTTTCCTAAAACGATCTCGATTCTTTTTTGCCACGGATTGGCACCGATTTGCACTGATTTCCTTGAAAGATTCCTCCGCGAAAATCCGTGGCTGAAAACTGATTATCTGGACTTCAATCACTGAGCCATACTGGAGCGCAGCGTCTGCACTTCCTCGGACAGGTACGCTTTCCTACGTTGAGCCAGCTCGTCCCAATCGACCTCGTGAGCATCGAAATGAGGCCCGTCCACGCACGCGAATTTCGTGGACGAGTTCACAGTCACGCGGCATACACCGCACATCCCCGTCCCATCGATCATCAAGGTATTCAGGCTGACGATCGTTTTGATCTTGAACGGAAGGGTCTCCTGGGCAGCGCGCATCATCAAATAATTGCAGCCGTTGACGATGACACGGTCCGGCGGTGTGCCGGCAGCAAGGATGGATTTCAGGTTTCCAATATGACCGGCTTTCCCCTGAGAACCATCCCGGGTAATGACGATCAGTTGATCGCTGACGGTTTTGAGCTTCTCCTGCCAGTACAGCATATAGGAACTGCGCCCTTCGATAATGGACGTCACGCGATTGCCCTTCTCCTTGAGCGCTCTGGCAATCGGATAGATGCTCGCATTGCCATAGCAGCCGCCAATGCAGATCACCTTCCCGAACAGGTCAATCTCCATGGGGTTGCCGAGAGGTCCTACCACCGTTGCCAGAGTATCGTTCGTCGTGAGGGTCGCCAGCTTCTGCGTAGTCTTCCCGACCATCACGTACACCATCGTAATCGTCCCGCGCTCCGCATCCCAATCGGAAACCGTCAGAGGAATTCGCTCGCCATCTTCGTCGACTCGCAGGATCGCGAATTGGCCCGCTTTGACAGAGCCGGCGATTTCTGGGGCAAATACCGTTATCGTGCAGATGTTCGGGACGATCATCTTATTCTCAAGAATTTTTACCATACGCTAATCCTGTCTCACTCCGGATATAACCGTCGAAAACCTGCCACCAATGTTCCCAGTGGAAAGCCCATGTAGGCATGATCTTCACGCCGGACCCACTGAAACACATCCAGCCCGGGTTGAAGCAGGCCCGGAACAGAGATAGCAAAATCAGCGCCGGTGAAGCCCGTCGTTTCGTACTCAGCCCGGACCTGGGCTGCGTTTTCATAGTCGAAGCCCGCGACGCCCAATTTCCGCGCGATCCGGCAAAGAATCTGCCAGGAGGGAAGCGCCTCGCCGGGAGCCGGCACGGCGCGCTGAATGCTCCGGGTCCTGCCCGCGTGATCGAGGAATGTGCCGTCTTCCTCGGTAAAAGCAGCCGCAGGCAGGATCAGGCCCGCCGGGAGGTCGCGCCTGGGTGGATAAATGTTCTGGTACAGGATAAAAGGCTGATCCGGCAGGTGCGGCGGAACGGTTTCACCGACCAGATGCAGGACTTCGAGATCCTGTAAACCTGCCGTCGTCGCAGGCGTGATGATCCCCGTCCGGAACGCTCCAGCCAGGTTCGCCGAGTCCGGGAGGATGATCAGCTGCGCCGCGGTTTGAGCCACCAATCGTTCGACCGCTTTGAGCAGGAAGAGATTGTCCGGGTGCGTTAAAAATGCTGGTCCTAAAAGGATGATTGCCTGCCTCGATTTGAGAAGCATATCGCTCACGCGTTGCGCCTGACTCGCGATAGGCGATAAGCGATTCTGCTGTTCTCCCATGCGAGTGTTCTCAACCAACATTTCAATAACATCCGCTTCCTCGCCAGGCTCGGGTCGCAGCCATTCATCAGCGGCTTTGCTCAAACTGTGTTCATTGGCGTTGAGCGTGACGAGCTTTGCTCCATGTTTCTTCGCCCGGTGGAGTCCGACATCGACCACCGATTGGGCATACGTTCCATCAAAGCCCAGGCAGAGGATGATATCGGCTTCGGATAAAACAGAAAGCGGTTGGGCTAAACCGTATAAGCGTTGGAGCACAGGCAAGCCGTCTCCATACAAAGCCGTGGAAGACGTTCGCAGATGATTCGAGCGGGCAGCTTCCCGGACG
The DNA here is from genome assembly GCA_016932715.1 of Anaerolineales bacterium. Lineage (GTDB taxonomy): Bacteria > Chloroflexota > Anaerolineae > Anaerolineales > Villigracilaceae > Defluviilinea. Next base: position 76,139 of record JAFGCG010000090.1, on the reverse strand, counting down.
AATTTCCGAGCGACATACAAGGTCTCATTGCTGCAATCGGCAGAGATGAGCATCCCGTATTTTCCGGGTGCGCAGGAGGATATCTTTTCGGCAGCAGCCTCGATAGCTTGTTCCCACGAGACGGGCAAGCTGCCCTCGCGATTCACAGCGATGGGATGTCCCAGCCGCGTTGGATGATTGACCAGCTCGGTAATCCCAAACCGACCTTTGACGCACAACATGTCGGATCCGCTGGCATGGGCAGGCAGACTTCCAATGACCATGTCATTTTTCACCAGCAGATCGATCTGACAGCCGAGGCTGCACAGCGGGCAGGTCGTGGAGACTTCACGTTCCGGTTTTCCATCCCATTTGCGGGTCTTTTCCGAGAGAGTCCCGGTCGGACAAACTTCCACGCAGGCGCCGCAGAAGCTGCAGCCGGCCTCGATGTGAGTACGCCCAAACGCCGTGCTCACGATGGCATCCGTGCCCCGACCGGCAAGCGTCAGTGTGCTCGAAAAATGATTCTCTTCGCATACGCGCACGCAGCGCTCGCAGAGAATGCACAGGTTGTAGTCCCGGTCGAAAAACGGATCCTGCTTCTGCACCGGCAGCATGCGGTAGCGGACGGGGTATCCGATCTCGGTTATGCCGAACCGCTCCACCAGGTCCTGCAGGGCGCACGCCCCATCCATGGAACAAGACCGGCAGCCGGTGGTCACACCGGCCTTTCGCAGCGTCACCATACATTCATCGCAGTGACTCTTCTCCGTACAGATCAGGCAGCTCGAGGTGTGTTCCGACAGCAGCAGCTTCAATAATTCGATGCGCTGCGCTTGTACGATCGGGCTGTTCGTTTGCACGACCATCCCATCTTCAGCCAGGGTTGTACAGGCGGTTGGCGTATTGGATCTGCCTTCGATCTCGACCACGCACATCCGGCAGCTTCCATGACTCGGAAGCCCGGGAAAATCACACAGCGTGGGGATATCGATCCCGTTCTCGCGCGCGACCTGCAGGAGGGTCTGCCCCTTCTCGACCGATAACGAACGCCCATCGATGGTGATTTGAAGACTCATTGCAGCGCCTCGCTCAATAAGAGATGGTCCTGTTCAGCCGATAGTGGCAGACTGAGTATCGCTTGTTTGGTGCAAACTTCGACGCAGGCATGGCACTGCGTGCACAGGTTTGCATCCAGGGTATGCGTCTCTCTTAGCTTCCCCGCGATGGCGTTCGCGGGACAGACTTTGACACACAGCCCGCAGCCGTTGCACCGTTCCGCCAGGATGACGTACTGGAACAGACCCTTGCATACCCCGGCCTGGCAGTAGTGATCATGAACATGAGATTCATATTCGGCAGCGAAGAAGTTCAGGCTGCTGGTCACAGGGTTCGAGGCTGCCTGGCCTAGGCCGCACAGGGAGGTCTTGACCATCGTGTCGGCTGCTTTGCGCATGACCTCCAGGTCGTGCGGTTCTCCTTCGCCGCGGATGATCTTTTCGAGCCGGTCGATGAGCACGCGCGTCCCGATCCGGCAGGGCGTGCAGTTCCCGCATGATTCCCGCAGAGCGAAACCGATGAAGTACCTTGCCATGTCCACGATGCAGGTGCTCTCATCCATGACGATCAGACCGCCCGACCCCATGATCGAGCCCTGGTCGCGCATCGCTTCGTAGGTGATGGGCGTGTCCAGTTGAGAGGCTCCCAGACAGCCGCCGAGCGGACCGCCCGTCTGGACGGCTTTGAAAGGCAGCTCTGTCCCGCCCCCAACTTCCTCGACCACCTGCCGCAATGACGTTCCAAGCGGCACCTCGATCAAGCCGGTATGTTTGACTTTTCCAACCAGTGAAAATGTCTTCGTGCCATAATTGCCCGGGACGCCGAACTGTTGGTACCATTCGCCGCCATTGCGCATAATCGCCGGAACGGTCCCGAATGTCTCGGTGTTGTTGATCAGCGTCGGGCAGCCGTTGTAACCGCTGTCAGAGGGGAAAGGAGGCCGGGGACGCGGCATCCCGCGCTTCCCTTCGAGCGAAGCGATCAGCGCCGTCTCCTCGCCGCACACAAAGGCGCCAGCGCCTTCCTTGATGTTGATGTCGAAAGAAAACCCCGAACCCAGGATGTCGTCGCCCAGGAGTCCATACGAGCGCATCTGCCCGATCGCCTTCCTGAGCCGCTTGACAGCCAGCGGATACTCCGCCCGCACGTAGATGATGCCCTGGCTGGCGCCGACGGTATATCCGGCGATCAGCAATCCCTCGAGGACCGCGTGCGGATCGCTTTCGATCAAGGCCCGATTCATGAAAGCTCCCGGGTCGCCTTCATCCGCGTTGCAGACGACGTACTTTTGCTCCCCCGCGGCGCTGCGTGCCAGCTCCCATTTTTTGAAGGCTGGGAAACCCGCGCCGCCGCGCCCGCGCAGCCCGGACTCTTTCAGCGCCTCGAGCGCGTACTGCGGTCCCGCCTCCAGCACCTTGAGGAAACCCGCGTAGCCATCCTGCGCCAGGTAATGGTCGCCGTCTTCCGGGTCGATGAACCCGCAGTTTTTCAGGATCACCCGCACCTGAGGCTTCAACATGGGAAGATCAAAGAATTTGGGTATACCGGTTTTGCTCGAGAACGCTTCGTCGCCGAAATGACCCTTCGCCATCTTCGGGGCAAGATCGCCCTCGGTCAGATTCGCCTGCAGGATTCTTTTGGCTTTCTGCGGTGTGACATTGGTATAGCTGACCCTCGGTCCCCCAGGCATGGCGATATCCATGATCGGTTCCAGGTAACAGGGCCCGATGCACCCAACCTGGACGATGCGGGCAGGCTGTCCAAGCTCGGTCAGCGTTTGCTGAATTGTCCCCAAAACATCGAGCGCGCCGGCTGCGATCCCGCAGGAGGCGGTGCCCAGGTAGATGACCGGGATTTCACTATGGACCATTTGTGAGTCCCACTTTTGCAGGGCTTCCTCCCGGTACGAGTTAAATCGATTCATGGTCCCTCAATACCTTCTGTAATTTCCTGCGCGTCACCTTCCCGTAAATCCTTCCATCCACTTCAACCACCGGCGCTTGCGCGCAGCAGCCCAGGCAGGCAACTTCGTGGAACTCGAATTTCTGGTCCTGGGAGATCTCTCCGGGTCTGATCCCGATGATCTTCTGGATTTCCTCCGACAGGATTTCTCCACCCTGAACGTGACAGGCCGTGCCCAGGCAGATCCGGACCTGATGATCGCCGGGCCTCTCGAAGCGGAACTGGGTGTAAAAAGATGCCACACCGTAAACATGAGCTTCCGAAACGCCGAGATAATCGGCGATCTGCCTCACCGTTTCCCTGGAAATATAACCGTTTTGACTCTGGCAGTACTGCAATATGGGAATTAACTGGTGCGGTTGTCTAGAAAAGATAGTGAGGTCAATAAGATCTTCGGCTAATTCTGGAGTGAACAAGATGGTCATAAGATTCCTTAATTCATTATTTTCAAGCAATCTCATTCAGAGATAACACAATCGCCCTTTTTGCACCACTGCCGACTGTCATAAGTCCATCTGATATATGTTACTTTATACAGATTGTCCAATTTAAGCCGGTATTCCTGCATTGCACCGACTGGTGGCATTTGACTCGTGGTATGCAGAAAAAAAGACAGTCTGTGCCAGCAAGCACAGACTGTCTCAATTCACTCGAATTGGACACTCCCCTCCTTGCGATGGCATAGGGTCAGTCCTGAGCAGGAAAAGGAGCTATGGGAGTGATCTCAGGAAAACTATTTAGCTTGTCTCATTGTAACCATTCGTCAGAAAAGGAAATCAGGACTCTGTTCCTATTCCAGCGAATACCTATCACCCGCATGGCCTCTGCCGTCTGCCGGGCACTTCTCACTTGAAAGAAAGGAATTTGATCACCTGGAAGGTATGGTTAGGAAATTCGGCTGATGTATGAGCATTGGGTTTACGATATAATAATTTTATCGTTCCAACAGCAGGGGGGAAAACATATTAAAGGTACTGTGGTCACCCTCCTAAAAGTGTTGGTTGATGTTGCGATGCGCAGAATAAATCATGTCAAACAAAGGGCAATTAACCCTCTTCGCACTGGACTGTGGTGCAACAAACTGGCGGCTCTTCCGGGCAACGTATAAGATGTCCGATGGGAGTGCCCAGATGTTGGGCGAGCCGCAGCCTTCGCCGCTGACCAGTTTCATCGATCGTAAACTGCCGGCAGTGATTTGCCTTGATCCGGCCGGGTCGGCCCTTGAGAGCTTTGGCGAAACCGCCCAGCAGGAGTTGGAGAACGAACATACGCGTGAGCGCGTGCGTGATTATTTCAAGCCATGCATTGGCGCCCACATCCAACAAAACCCCCTGCCCCATCAAAGATGCTACACTCATACCCAGGCGCTGGAATACACCAGGATGCTCTTAACCGCCGTGCTGGACCAGCTTCGGCAGGAAAAGCTGCGCGCGGAAGCTTTTGATGACCGTGTTCATTTTGCCTTCGCCTATCCGGTACACTGGCGTTACGATCATGGAGGGCAGGTATTCAAAGAGTTCACGCAGCTGGTCCGCGGTTGTCTCGGTGAATCGTTCGAGCAGGTCCGTTTCGTCTCGGAGCCGGATGGCGCCATCTTGAGCCTGCAGCGAGGCGGGATGCTGGGAGGACAGGATGCGGCGGAAATCACCTTGATCATCGACATCGGCGGCAGCACAACGGATATCATTGCCGGGCAAGTTCATTCGAAGAGCGGCAATCTGGAATACCTCGGACGTTACGGCGAGCTCTTCGGCGGCGGTCTGTACGATGCCGAACTGGCAAAGAGCATCGCTGATGAGCTGTCCATTCCTGCAACGGCGTTAATCGATGATCCCTCGGCCTTGATCTCTTTGCGCATCTCCGGTCAGCGTCTCAAGGAATCATTGAGCCGCCAGTTGATACACCCCAATCGTGGAAAACATACACCCCAGCGCACAATCACGCTCGTGACGCGAGACGGCAAGGTGTACCGCCGCACCATCACCCTGAGTGAGGTGCGCTTCCGCGAGATTACGCGTTCACTGGACGAGGAGTTCCATCGCTTGCTGGACAAGGCTTTGGCAGCCATCGCGATCCGCCGGGAAGAGATCGGGCAGGTCATTCTGGTAGGCGGCGGCGCGCAACTCTTTTCGATTGTCGAATATCTGCACTCCTACTTTGGCAGTCAAAAGGTGATCATCGCCGATAACGCGGATGAAATCGTCGCCCAGGGGATCGGCCTGGAGTTCGGTGTCTCAGCCATGCAGGCTGAAAGCTCGATCATTTTCCCGTCCGGGGCGCTGAAGCCCGAAGAAACAGATTCAGGGCCGTCCTGGGCGCTGATCTCGGCGGAGGACGAAATTACCGTCCTTCACTCTGGCGTCACCACAATCGGCCGGGGGAAGGGAAATGACATCAAAATCGATGATTTGAACATCTCGCGTTTCCATGCTGAATTTCACGCAAAAGATGAGAGGCTGGAGGTCGTCGATCTTGGCAGCACGAATGGGACGTTTAAGAACGGCGAGCGCCTGACGCCGCACAAATCGTACCCATTGGTTTCCGGCGATGAGGTTGCCATCGGCAGTACGAAGTTCGTTCTCTCGTGGAATCAGGCAACCAAAGGTGGTGAGGACGATGGCTGAAGAAAAACAGTTGATCCCGGCAGACGAACCAGAATCCGGCATGGCTGAAATCCCCTCGGCGGAAACGCTGATGTTAGCGGGCGATGCCCTGTCCAAGTCTCTGTTGTTCACACTCGGCCGTGACTACCTGGATGGGCCGGTCTTCGAGAACGATTCACTGCGCCTGATCCCCTTCGACGCGCCGCAGCAGCAGGACCTGGCATTTCTGGAAATCGAGCAGGTCGGCAAACCGGTCACCGAAAAGCCCGGGGAATATTTCAAGGCGATCCAGACGACCCTGGCGGCCTGTCACGATCCCCGCTACACGATGATCTTTGTCATCAGCAGCGATGGTCTGCGCAGCCGCATCTTTATCGGCGTGAATGCCAAAGCCCCCGGGACCCAGCCCAGGTTCTTCGCCGCCCAACTGGGTCAATTCCTGTGCGCCAACTGGCCCGGGACGCGCGTCAAGGCCGTCGGCGATTACAAGCAAATCGTCGATCGTATCCATGCCCCACTCAGCACCTATCGCTATGGGCGCGCCTTCACCGGCATTCCCTCTGCCAAATCCGGAGAAAAGCTCGAGGAATATCCGCAAAGCCTGGATCGGTTCATGCGCGGCTTGCGCGGCAAGCCGTACATTTATATGGTCATCGCCGATCCCATGCCGGAACGAGAGGTGAGCAGCATCGTGACCGCCTGCCATACGCTGGCAGGGCAGGTTCATGCCTTTACCAAGTCCACCATCCAGCGCAGCGCCAACACGGGGACCTCGTCCTCCGTCTCACGCAGTGAGAGTGATACCACGTCCTCCGGCACTTCGCGCGGCACTTCCGAAGGCAAGAGCAGCGGCAAAAGCAAGGGTGTATTGGGCGAAATGGTTGAAAAGTCGAGCGGCGCGGGGAAAGGCTTTAAAGTCGCCGGGCTGGCCGCCGTATCCGGGTTGCTGCTGGCTGCCGGCGGACCCTTCCTGCTCTCCGGAATGATGGGCCTGTTCGGGCAGCTGCTACCGTCCTCGAACACCTCAGCTTCAGGTGGAACCAGCTTCTCGGAGACGGAGGGGAGGAGCAAGTCGACCGGCCTGTCGACCAGCGAGGGGACCACGTCGAGCGAGTCGATGTCGTTCGGGCAGGAGTATCTCAACAAACATGCCGAGGCTTGCGTCAAGCTGCTGGAGAAGACCGCGGCGCGTTTCGAGATCGCCAAGTCGCTAGGCTGCTGGAACGTCGGTGTATATCTGATCAGCGACCAGAGTGAAGCTGCCGCCCAGGGCCAGGCCCAGTTCAAGGCACTGGTCAGTGGGGCGAAGAGTGCTGGTGAACCTATCCGCGCCCATGACTTGAAGCCTCTATGGGATGGACAGATCCAGGTCGCGTTGGACGCCTTCCAGCACCCGCCTCTCCGGTTGTTCGCGCCGGGGGAAGATGACCAGCTCCACCATCCGCTGGGAGAGGCGTTCGAGAACCTGACCACACCGCTTAACACGGAAGAACTATCCCTGCTCGCCAATCTTCCATTGCGTGAGATGCCCGGCATGCCGATGCAGCCATCAGCGTTCTTCAGCCTGAACCCGCCGCCGGTGGAGGCATCGGGCGTCACGCTCTGCCTGGGGAACCTGCTCGAGGGCGGCGAGGAGATCGGGGACCTGGATTACAACGTGGATCTCAACACATTGACCCGCCACATCTTCATCACTGGCATTACCGGCAGCGGCAAATCGAACACCTGCCGCCGCCTGATCACCAGCCTGATGGAGCATGGCCGGAACTTCCTGGTCATCGAACCCGCCAAGGATGAATATGTTCAGATGGCGCTGGCATACAACCGGGCCGGCACGTTCGACCGCAAGATCGCTGTATACATTCCCGGGCGAAGTGAGTGGGGTGGCAGCCCTATCAACGAGCTGCGCCTCAACCCCTTTGACATCATCCGTATGCCGGGCGCGCTGACCCAGGTCCTGCCCCATCTCGACCGGCTGAAATCCATCTTCAATGCCAGCTTCCCCATGTACGAGATCCTGCCGGTCATCCTGGAGGAGGCGCTGGTCGATCTTTACGCAAGTCAGGGCTGGCTGGAGAATGACCTGCCGCCCGAAGACATCCAATGCCCGACGCTCAGCCAGCTGCACGCCCGCGTGACCGGACTGGTGCGCGCCAAAGGCTATGAGCAGCGCATCACCGATAACATTACCGCCGCGCTGCGGACGCGCATCGGCAGCCTGATGCGCGGCTGGAAGGGCCGTCTCTTCGACCAGCCGGCCTCGACACCCTGGGCAGAACTCTTCGACCAGCCGGTCGTCATCAACCTGCAGCAGATGGGCGACGACGCCGACAAATGCTTCACCATGGCGCTCTTGCTGAATTTCATGTATGAATATCGTCAGGCTCAGCACGAAAGTGCCGGCTCGCCGGAATCCAGTGAACTGCTCCACCTGGCGGTGATCGAAGAGGCGCATCGTATTTTGCGCTCTGCTCACTTCGTGGCTGACAGCGCCAACCCACAGGTCAAAATGGGCGAGATGTTCGCCGATATCCTGGCAGAGATCCGCGCCTACGGCCAGGGACTGGCGATCATCGACCAGGTACCTTCCAAACTCGTGCCGGATGCGCTGAAGAACACGAACCTGAAAATCGTCCACCGCCTGGTTGCTGCGGACGACTGTCAGGCCATGGCGGGTGCGATGGCATTGACGGAGGATCAGGCCAAAGTGATCGCGCGCCTCAAAGTGGGCCAGGCGATCGTGTGCGGCATCCAGGATGACGGTGCCTCCTGGGTGAAAGTCTCGCATACGCCCATTCCCAAACCTCCAGCCTAGAGACCAATGAGCACCAAAAGAAAGAAGATGATGACGTGAATGGCAATATTTCCACTGAAATCCTGAAAAGAACTATTGCCTACTTTTATCTGCTTGCCTACTGTCCGGTGGACAGCATCACGGATTTCAAAGATGTCACCCGGCCGCTCATCAGGCAATTTGCCGAGGATGGCAGGGTGAGGGAGGAAGAGTATCTCAAGGAGGTCATCCCGGAGGTCAGCCGCCGGATCGTGGCTTATCATGAAGGCACGCGCGAACCAAGCCAGGAATATGTGGAGGCTTTGATCCAGGCAGCGGGTGAGGCGGATCAAAGCCCCGAAAAAGTAACGACCTACCAGGAGGTGATAGCTCGCATCGCGCAGCTGCCGCAGCGAGCCAAACCCGAAAATCGTTTGCACCGCAAGAAGGGTTGTTCCTTCTGCAGTCTTCCCTGCTGGTACGGTTACTTTACACTGATCTCAGAACCGCAGTTCAATGTTTTGCAGGAAATGCTGGAGACCGAAACACGGAAGCCCCCTGCTGAACAAAGTCCCATTTATGCCGTATGGGGATTCGCACTGCGCCACCTCCATCAGATAACAGGCAGCGACGAAACATATATCATCACGCCGGAACATCTGAAGAACATGTCATACTGCCTGCTCCTGCTGGCAATGGCAAAGTCACGGCGGGCACTGCCGGAGGAACAACTGCTGACTTTCCAGGCTGCCGGCCGCGATCAAGTACAAAGGCTGTCGGTCCTGGCGACGCTTTCCAATCATCGTTCAAAATAGGAACAGAGAACCATAGTCTTTTAAAGAAAACTGTATAGAATAAGCTCAACTAAATAATTTTCCTGAGACCACACCACTAGCTCCTTACTCTGCTCAGGACCGACCCAGGCAATTGCCAGGTCTGTCCGACGCATGAATAAGGAGCTTTTTGTTTTCCAGAATCAGGAGTCGAGATTTGAAAGGAGGCAGAACACCCACCAGCCATACTACATATATTTTCCCAGGAGTTCGACGTTCGAGGCTCAACCAATAGCATATCAACTCTCCTCACACGAACTCACCATGTACACATCGCATAAATTTCATATATCTATTGAAAAGGAGAGTGTAAGATGAAAAAAAATAGTTTGATCACGGCTTTCATTGCCCTGGCATTGGTGACCACAAGTTGCAGCCTGCCCTTCAAAGTGGTTCCCGCATCCAATGACGTGCCGCTGGAGGAAGTTCGGCCCGAAGAGAACCGTCCACCGGAAGAAGTTCGGCCCGAAGAGAACCGTCCACCGGAAGAAGTTCGGCCCGAAGAGAATCGTCCGCCGGAGGAAGTTCCGCCCGAGCAAGCCGGTGAAGCACAGATTGCTTTCTTCCTTGCCCACCGCACAGAGATCCGATCCGGTGAATGTACTCCCCTGGAATGGGGCGTGCAGGGAGCGGCTGAAGTCACGCTAAATGGAGAACGCGTCGACCAGGGTGGCGTTCGAGAAGTTTGTCCACAAGCAACGACCAATTATCGCCTGACAGTGCGCGCCGGTGAACAGGTCCAGGAACGTGAGGTCACGGTGAATGTCGTGCAGGAAAACCAGGGGAATCCGCCTCCCCCCCCACAACCCCAGCCTACTCAAAAACCTGCTCAAAAGCCTGCGCCGACGAAGAAAGGACCTACCCCAACGCCCACCTTTTTGGTTGTGCAGTTTTACTTTCTCGATCTTGGAGTGAACCAGATCTACTCCGCCGCCTCGGGGAAGATCATGATCCGGATCAGGAACGCAGGCACCCAGGACGTGAAGAACAACATCAAGGTAAGTTGTCAGGCTAAGGTTATCAAGCCGAATGGTCAGGATTCTTATCCGCCACCCCAGAACAAAACAATCACGATTAACCTTGCCCCGGGCCAGACAGCCGATTACGAGACAGGATACGCGCGCGATCCCCAAATGAAGGAACTGTATGTCTCCTGCAAGATCACGCCGCCCGCCAACGATGCAAACAGTGGGAATAATGCCTTGAATAACATTAAAGTCAAGTAAAGGTGACCGGAATCGCCTCCTCTCCCAATTGGGAGAGGAGGCAGGAAGTTTCATATTCATAACACTATCTACTTTTTCATAAGGAGTCGACATGGACGAGATCATTTCTCAACCCGAGGAAACCCGTGAAACCGGCGAAAAGACCGAGAGCACCGAGGCTCGGAAACTGGACGAGGCAACCTTCGAGCCGAAGGCTCATGTCGAAAGGACCGGGGACTACAAACAATCCGAAGCCATCCAGACGGATTTCACCAGCGTGGTAAATAACGCTGCAAGCTCGACGCAGAATGCGGCGGTCGAGCAGGACAAAAGCGTGTCTGGGCAGCAGCCCAAGCTGCGCGGTGACCTGGAAGAGGCAAAGCCGTCCGAATCCAGTGATGATGACAAGCCTGCCGCCACACCTATCAACCTGCCGGGCGTGCAAAATTTGGAAAACCCGGACGTTGTTATCCAGGATCTGACGCAAAACAAGCTGGGCAAGGATCCACTGACGGGGGATGAGTTTGGCGGACAGAACGATGACGTGCAGGCGCAGGGTCAGGAAGCCACTGTGGGCGATGAAGCAAGTGGAGAATATAGTTTGGACGCGCTGCCTGGAGAGCCGGTATCCGACGCGGAGGCCGCAGACCCGTCACAGGCTCAGGCTGCGGACAACACGGTCGAAGTGGGCAAGCTGGAGGGTACAGACATAGCTGGCATCCCGCAGGGAAAAGAACGGTTGATTCCCGAGGACTTGGTGCAAAAAGAGAAGGGCTTAATTGGCGAAGGGACTCACGGCATGCTGGATGGATCGGGCCCAGGAAAAACACATTCGGGTCCTGTCGAAGGCTACGGTCCGGGATATCAGGAGGGATCTCACAGCACTAAGGTGCCCGGCAGTAATGACATAGAAGGGTACAAAAATAAATATGGGTCCGGAAGTTCCTCATCGGGTGGTGGACTACCAGTACATGGGTATGGCCCCGGTATGTATGGAGAGGATAAAGGTGGTGGAACAAAATTCAACTACACGGAGAAGGATAAGCATGGGAACTCAGATTCCGGCGGAGGCAAAAGCAATGATAGCGCCGGGAAAACGGCGCGGCGTGCCTTCGAAATGGCTCAAATGAAAAGTGCTAATCAGGGTAGCTCGGGTAAATATACGATAAGTGGAGACGATGGTATCTACGTTGTAAACTGGAACTCGACCTCAGTAAGCATGTCTAAAATATACAACCCACTGGAAGGAGGTTCTCCCATTCCTTATACAGGTTCAGGTGTAGGTGGAGAGAAGCCGGAGCCGCAGTCCATCGGCGGCGCAGATCAGGAAAGCGGTCACTTCAACGTGGTCGTCTCGGTTGACGGCAAAATGGTCGGCGGGTCAGGCAGCGGCGGGGGTGAGCCGGGCACATCAGGGGATGAGGGTCATTGGTATGGCGGACTCTTCGCCAGTGCAGATCGGCCCAACAACCCCGATGACCCCGATTATTACACGCCCAACGTCCTCGACGAAGCCGACAAGGCTAAGAAAGCTGCGTCATAGGCGGTCTGTCCGCGAGGAAGTCGACCACTTCCTCACGGACAGTTCCACATCCACGGAGACACGCTGACATCATGCAAGGAGAATGATCATGCAAACGAAATCCCATTCCGTCAAAGATCAGAAGACGAAGTCGACCCGAGGAAAGAATCCTTCTGCTTCGACTGCAGTGCAAACGAGAAAAGACGCTGAGCCAAAACTCCTGTCCCTCGAATCGTTGAAAAAGACTATCGCTTATTTTTACCTGCTTTCCTATTGTCCACCGGCGCACATCGCGGACTTTAAACAGTTGACCCAGCCCCTGCGCAAGGCGCTGGCCGAATCAGCCGGGATGAAGGAGGCGGCGTACTTCAAAGCTGCTATTCCGGAGGTCTGCCGCCGGATCGTAGCCTTCCATGAAGGGACACGCGAACCCAGCCCGTTCCGAGTCGAGGCGCTGATCAACACGGCTCGAAATGCCGACAAAAGCCCCGAGAAGACACTCGCCTTCCAAATAGAGGTGGCCAACGTAGCTCGCATCAAGCAAAGAGCCTTGCCTGAGAACCGTCTGCACCGTAAAAAGGGCTGCCAGTTCTGCCGGCTCCCTTGTCACTACGGCTATTTCAGCCTGGTCTCTGATCCGCAGTTCGGCCAATTGCGCGCGATGCTGGCGGCGGAAGTCAACAAGCCTGCCCCCGAACAATCACCTCTGGGCCCGGTTTATGGTTTTGCCATTCGGCATATCGCCGGGCTGACAGGGACACAGGAGGGCTTCCTCGAGATCGAGCACCTGGTCAATCTATCCTACTGCCTGTTGATGCTGGGTATGGCGAAATCACGCTTGGCTATCCCGGAGGAAGAGCTGCGCCTGTTCCAGGCAGCCAACCAGGAGTCCATTCCGCGCGCCGGGATGTAACAAAAGGAGAGCGATACTATGAAAAAATGTTATTTGATTTTGGCGATCATCACCCCACTGGCGCTGGCGGCAATGAGCTGCAACCTGCCCTTCAAGGTGGTTCCTGTGTCCAATGACCCGCCACAGGAGAATTTTCCGGCTCAGGAACGTCCGCCCGAAGAGTTCCATCCACAGGAAGGATTCCCTCCCGAGGAGAATCGTCCCCCGGAAGAAATTCCGCCCGAAGAAATTCCGCCTGAAGAGATCCATCCGCCCGAGCAGCAACCCGAAGGAGAACCGCGCGGCGTCATCTTCGGCTGGGATTACATCGACTCCAACATGAACGATCGCCATGACCCCGGTGAACCATCGCCCGGAGCAGGAAGCACCATGCCGGTCTATGAAGGACCTTGCCCAAGTTCAAAGGAAGTGGCCAGCGCGCCGGTCAATGGCGAGGGCTACTACCGGATTGAGAATCTTCTGCCCGGGACATACTGCGTCGGAGCGCTCAGAACGGTCACCCTAGAACCTGGGCAGGAGTTGGAAGTCAGTTTTCCATCGCCGCCCTGAGGCATGGTTTTCACCCTTCTCCTTTTAACCTGAGAGGAAAAGGGGATAGAATAGAAGAAGAGAAGGCAACGGTTTTCTCTTTGCAGGTCGAACCGCTGCTGACCCAAGGAGCAAAAATGGACGAGATCATCCTTCAACCCGAAGACGCCTCCGAAACCAGCGAAACCCGCCGTGCGGAAACGGAGTCACTGGACGAGGCAACCTTCGAGCCGCGGGCGCACGTGGAACGGACCGGGGACTATAAACAGTCCGAAGCAATCCAGACTGCCTTCGAGTCGGTGACAACCAATGCTGCCGAAAACGACAAAGTGGAAACCGCGCCACCAAAGGAGGAAGAAACAGGCGGCGACGAGCCCCAGGGTATAGAACCGGACAAGAACAAAGCGGGGCAGCGGCTCACAAAAGGAACAGAATAAAGAAGGCGCAGGCAGGTAAGGAAAACGGATAGAAAGAACGGCTGGATTGCTTTTCGCAATTCCAGCCGTTTCACATACGCATAGTTTACAGATGTTCAGCGAAGACTATTCAAACTCTCGTCGCCCCGCTCGCGCAGCCATTGCAGGTCAGGGTCGCCTTCGGTCCACTCGATGCACAGATGATAGTTTTCTCTTGATTCGTCCACCCGACCCAATTCCTTCAATGCGTCGGCGCGGTCGCACCATAGAAAGGCAGTCGCAGGATGCTCGTTGGCAGGGACACGGTCGAGCGCCATGGCAACTGAATCCACATAACCCACCAAATTTCCCTGGCTTCTTAAGTCATCTGCCTGTATCATGCACGCTTCAAAAGTCGAACACTCAGACTCGCTGATCGGACCTCTATTTACAAATAGCAGGACTGCCAGGGCAATCAAGCCTAGGATGGCGAGAGCGACCAACAGGAATCTGCTCCACCGCCGCATGTGCGGACGATGGGCTTCCGTGGGCGATTCCTGAACTCTCTCTTCCAAAACCGGGGTTACGGCGGGACTCTGTGCCTCTGCAGCGTGTTCCTGCACAGGAGGCTCCGCAGCGACAGGCATCTTCTGCGTCTTGTCTTGCATGAGCACAGTGGGCAATGCTGAAATGGAGCTCCCCGCCGTCGAGCCCGCTTCGTCCACAGTAGCGATCGCTTCGATCGGCAGGGCCCGCTCCAGCGCCTGGGCCATCTCCAGGGCGGTCGGGTAACGCTCACGCGGATCCTTGGCCAGCGCTCGGGAAATGACCGCATCCACCTCCACGGGCAGTATCGGCCGCAGCCTTCGTGGGGCTGGCAGCACATTGTGGATGTGTTTGTAAATCACGCTCAGAGGTGTATCGGCAGTGAAGGGCGCCCGGCCCGTCAACAACTCGTAAACGATGACCCCCAGTGAGTAAATATCGCTCGTTGGCGTCAACTCCAAACCTTGACCCTGCTCCGGCGACATATAGGTCGGCGTCCCAAGCAGCGTCCCGGTGGCGGTAAAGTACGAAGAGCTGACGATACGTGCCAGCCCGAAGTCAGCCAGGTGCGCGTCTCCGAATTGATCCAACAGAACGTTGGAGGGCTTGACATCGCGATGCAGGATACCGCGGCGATGGGCGTAGTCCAGCGCTTCCGAGACCTGCCGCACGAGTGACACGACCTGTGCAATTGGCATGTATTGACCCTTACCGGCCAACCCAGCCATGCGCGCCTGCAGGTTCCCGCTGTCGACGAACTCCATCACCATGTAATACATGCCATTTTCGACGTCGGAGTCGTAGATCTGTACAATATGTGGGTGACGCAGAGCCGCGACTGCGCGTGCCTCGCGCTCGAAGCGCGCAAGGAAATCCTGCCCCTCTGCCAGGTGACCATGCAAAATCTTGATTGCCACATGGCGGTCGAGTCGTTCATGATAGGCTTTATACACCTCTGCCATTGCCCCTCTCCCAAGCAGTTCGCTGATCTTGTACTTGCCAATGGTCCTGCCAACCAGGTTTTCCAAAGCCTTGCCTCGCTTTCGTTGCATCAATGCTGAGTATATTCTACGGTAAATTTTACCGCAGGACCTGCCAGTACGACAGAAATGTCGTTATAACAGTGTGGGGCACATTGACATCTATTGCAGCGTGCAACTTATGCCACATGTCACCGCCACCAAGCTGGCGATTGTGCGCGCCCGAATAATTTCAGCCGAGTCGCCGATTCGATCGTCGCTTAATTTTTCGTAATCAACATGTGGGAATTCGATTTGAGTTTCATTTTGCTCAAGCAGGGGCTCCCGAAATCCGCTTTTGATATTTCGTCACCATGGCCTGCGTGTAGGGGTATAGATTCATAGCAACAGCTAGTACAAGATTGCCGCTGAAACTCATCCAGCGTGCAACCTCCTTTGTAACTCAATAGGTAGAGTATCAGATTTTATATTCGTGGGTCTTCAACCATATGGGAATATTCACAGGCATTTAAAGGGACTCTGGTAAAATTAGGGCTGCCCGTAATTCTCGTATTGCCCCCGTAGCTCAATGGATAGAGTAGCAGACTTCGAATCTGAAGGTTTCCGAGTTCGACCCTCGGCGGGGGCGCTGGAAATAGCCTGGAAAAAACCAGGCTATTTTAAAATCATACCAGGCGGACCTTGAGTAAACTTTCAGGGGGGGACTATGGCAACTAAAGTTTGTACCAAATGTTTTGTTGAAAAAGATATTGAGGAGTTCCCTTTAAGGAACCGATTTACAGCAAGAAGACAATCCTACTGCAAAGACTGTAGGAAAATTTACGGTGCTGAATGGTACGAGAGAAATAAGGAGTACCAGATAGCAAATGCCAGAAAGCATAGCGCAGAATACCGTGATACCGTAAGGGAATACTTGTGGAATTATCTGTTATCTCACCCTTGCGAATCCTGCGGTGAGAGTAACCCTGTTGTACTTGAGTTCCACCACCTCCACAGTAAAGATATGGCAATAGCTGAGATGGTAACAAGAGTAACCAATATAGCAAGGCTTGAGGAAGAACTGAAAAAGACCCAAGTGCTTTGTGCCAACTGCCACAGAAAGCTTACAGCGAAAGAAAGGGGCTGGTTTAGGTCAAGGAAGTAACTCCCGTTACGCGGCGCAGGAAATTCTCTGGGTATAATATCGAACAGGTTATTCATCCGCTATGAAATCCCTGCAACCCAATGATAAATTGATTCGCCTGCTGCTGCCGCGCCTGGAGCGCATCTCCGTCGATTCGTACTGGGCGCACCGGGCAAGCGGCGTGCGAGGCGCTCTGGTAAAAATCCTGGAACAGATCGAAACGGGAGCCGAGGTGGATCCCGCTTCCCTGCAGACGAACATCGCGGTCGGTTTCGAAATCCTGAGGGAAGCCGCGGAGGAATATATGTAAGAGCAGTCGCGTGAGAATAAAGAAACGGGAGTATCGAGCCGATACTCCCGTATTTATGAAAAGAATGTCTCGGGTTTATGAACAGAAAAGCGCCCAAAAGAAGACCTTTACTGACGATCTTCATCCCAAACTAATTACTATTAGAACTGGACGCCGAATAGTACACAATGTTACAACCTTGGTCATCTTTGGTGCTATTTCTTTTGGCGCCCCCTATCTCTCAGGAAAGCCGGAAACATCGAGCCATGAACGATCTCTACACCACTGCACCAACGCAAATAGTCATGTATACAACTGAGTACTGCCCGGATTGTATCCGTGCAAAAAGATTCTTCGAAGCGAACCAGATTCCACACCTGCGAGTAGGGCTGGAAGGGAACGCAGAAGCCACCGAGTTTGTCATGAAGGTCAACCGTGGCTGCAAGAGCGTTCCGACCATTATCTTTCCGGATGGCTCCATTCTGGTGGAACCGAACTGGGAAGAACTCAAAGCCAAATTTGCATACGCATGAGCCAGACAGCTGATATCGTCATCTGCGGGGCCGGGATTACCGGCGTCGCTGCCGCGCATTTCCTCAGCAAAGCGGGCGCCGGGAAGATCCTGCTGGTTGACGAACGCCCGCCCCTCTCCTTCACAAGTGACCGCTCCACCGAGTGCTATCGCAACTGGTGGCCCGACCCGGAAATGCTGGCGTTGATGAATCGTTCCATTGATTTGATGGAAGCGTTTGCCGATGCAAGCGGGAACGTCTTTCGGATGAATCGACGCGGCTATCTGTATGTGACCGCCGACGAAAGCAGCGCGGCGGACCTGGAGCGCGAGTCATTCCGGACCTCGAGCCTGGGCGCGGGTCTGAGGCGCGTTCACTCGTCTGAATCTTCGTCCTACCAACCCGCGCACCCGGAGGGGTTTCACGACTCGCCCGATGGCGCGGACCTGCTCCTCGGCAACGACCTCATCCGTAAACATTTCCCATATCTCACGGAACGCGCGGTCGCGGCACTGCACGTCCGGCGCGCGGGGTGGCTGAGCGCGCAACAGCTGGGCATGTACCTCCTCGAAACGGCGCGCAGCCGCGGGGTCTGGTTTGAATCCGGGCGCGTGACCGGCGTGGACCTGGCAAGCGGCTGTGTAACGGGAGTCAGGCTGAGTTCGGGCGAACGCCTCGATTCTCCGATCTTCGTCAACGCCGCGGGACCATACCTCAAAGATGTTGGAAAGCTACTTGGCGTTGACCTGCCTGTCCACACGGAATTACATCTCAAAGCTGCGATCAAAGACCCGCTGGGCGTAGTCGGACGCGATGCGCCGCTATTGATCTGGACCGATCCGCAGTCGCTGCCCTGGGAAGAGGCAGAGCGCGCGGCACTGGCGGAAGACGACGAAATGCGCTGGCTGACGGAATCGTTCCCCTCCGGCGTGCATACCCGGCCCGAAGGGGCTGGCGAAAGCCAGACGATTTTGATGCTGTGGGAATATCAAACCAAGGTCATGGAACCCGTTTGGCCGCCAAAGTTGGATGAACAGTATCCGGAGGTGGCGCTGCGCGGCCTGGCTGCTATGCTGCCGCGTATGAGGGAATATTTCAGCCGGATGCCGCGCCCGCAGCTCGATGGCGGCTACTACACCAAAACGCGCGAGAACCGACCGCTGGTCGGTCCCGCCCGCGTGGACGGCGCCTACGTGATCGGCGCGGTGTCAGGTTACGGCATCATGTCTGCCTGCGGAGTTGGCGAACTGCTCGCGGCGCATGTCACCGGCGCGGAACTGCCATCCTACGCAAATTCATTTGCGTTAGAACGGTATGATGATCCTGAATATCAAAGGAGCCTGGAGAACTGGGGGGACAAAGGACAGTTGTAGATTTTGGGAGTATCTAACATCAAACAGATCATGTCATTCTCCCGGGAGACCCTTCGCGGAGTTTATCCTGAGCGAAGCCGAAGGGCTCAGGGAGACATATCCCACGTCTCCTCGAAATTAGATACTCTCTAGACTTTCGAATCCGATATTTATCGAAGGCTCAGCAAGACATTCGAGTTACCCAAATACAATAATTTGACTACGCGAAGAAACTAAACCTAATGGGCGTATGCGCGTTGGGGCTTTGCTCATCTTAAAGAAGCGGGATACAATAACAGGCAGGAGAAGAGAATGAAAAAGACTATTCCAACGATTCTGCTGATGCTGATGCTGGCATCCTGCAACGGCTGGGTCATCCAGCCGGGACCGTTCAACCCTCCCACCCCATTCCTGCCGCCAACGAAGACGCCTTCCATTTTTACAGCCACGCCGGTTGTGATTGGTGTCGCGAGCGCCACGCCGACGCCTCAAGTCGCCACCGCGACCGCTTTCTTCTTTCCGACCGCCACATTTACACCGACACTGATCCCTTCGCACACGCCGGCCGTCATAGAAACCAGCTCACCGAGCGGACCCGCCATCTCCGTGGAGATCCTCGGGTGCAATACCAGCATCGATGTGACGCACGGCATGGGCGAGGTCACGAACGCTTTTGTCGTCTTGAGGAACACGGGCGGCGTCGAACTGACGAACCTGGAGGCAACTTTGAAGGCACTGGATGAAGGACGCGAACATCCCGATAAGACCATGGAAGTCAGCTCCCTGGCCGTGGGACACAAAGTCACCTTGAAACTGACCGTGGACAGCACCTACCGGGAAGAGACACCCATCCAGGTGGAAGTGACCGGCGACGACGGGTTATTCCGACGCGTGGGCACCGATGCCTGCCGGGACATCGGTATCTTTGCGCCGAAGCCGGGAGCCCTGAACACACCGGTGCCAAATAATCCATAAAATCGTGCCATGGCTTTAACAAAGCTGTGCAAGCAAAATTCCTCTTTCGGTACACGGAGATAACACGGACATCACGGTCTCTTCCGTGAGAAAACGGAAAAATCCGTCTGGTCCGTGAGATCCGTATACAAAAACTCTCGACTCCAGACGTTGAGAAAGCCTTACTCTGTGGCGAGGAGTCCACTATAATCACACTACTATGCCAAACGAAAAACTAATCAATGGTCGTCAAAGGATCGCCGTGCTGATAGACGGCGATAACGCCCAGTCTTCCCTGCTGCCTCAAATGCTTGTGGAGGCGGGCCGCCATGGACAGGTCACTGTCCGCCGTATCTACGGGGACTGGACCACCAACAGTATGAATTCCTGGAAGGAAACGCTGAACTACCATGCTTTCCAGCCTATCCAGCAGTTCCGTTACACCGTGGGAAAGAACGCAACCGACAGCGCCATGATCATCGACGCCATGGACATCCTGCACTCGGGCGTGGTGGATGGATTCTGCCTGGTCTCCTCTGACAGCGATTACACGCGTCTTGCTACGCGCATCCGTGAGACGGGGGTCTTCGTCATGGGCATCGGCGAGAAGAAGACGCCGAAGCCTTTTGTCAATGCCTGTGACCTGTTCGTCTACACCGAAAACCTGGTGGCAGAGACAAAAGCCGCGCAGCAAAAACGGACACAGACCAGTCGAACCAGAAAGACAAAAGATGAAAAGGAAGAGCCTGATCCCATGCCCGTCCTGAGCCAGGCATTCGAAATGGCGATGGGACAGGACGGCTGGGCGCGGCTGGACGTGATGGGCAATGCCATCTACCAGGTGGACCCGGGCTTCGATCCGCGCACCTACGGGCACAAGCAGCTCTCACGCATGCTGAACAAACTCAAAGACAAGTTCGAAATGCGCACAAAGGATTTAGAGGGTCAACTGATCTTTTATGTGAAGATGAAGGAATAATACGGATAGACTATCAAAATCGTTGCTGGCACATGGTCTTCGCGACACTTGCGCCCGCGCTTAGCCGCGCAGCGGCACACCTGCCCCGGACGCAGGTGCCGGGGAGTGCAGGTGAGCATCCCTGTGGGACCCGGCCTGCGCCATTTTCAGTCCTCGATATATTCCACGGCGGCTGAGAGTAAGCCCAAAGCAGGGATGGTCGTCTAGGGAGTTATGCAGTCGCCAAATCAACATACATTCACACCCTTGAGAGTGCTAAAGAGACTATTGCGCAGGACTTTGATTGCATTCCTGATATCTCTCCTGGCGGCAGGAACTGTGTTAGCGAGAGAAATCTATTCGTTCTCTTTAATCAGCAGCTACGCCCCTGCCGACGCGGCCGTTGTGCTGGGCGCCACCGTCTATGGGGATCGGCCTTCGCCGGTGTTTCGAGAACGGATCAACCATGCCATTAATCTCTACCGGCAAGGCATCGTGGAAAGCATTATTTTCACAGGCGGGCTCGCCGGGAACGACAAACTATCCGAGTCGGAGGCAGCCAGAGAGTACGCGCTCGCACAAGGCGTGCCGGCAGAGCGCATCTTTATCGAAACGGAATCCTACAGCACCTGTCTTAATCTGCAGGGGGCAAAGCGCATTATCGAGGCGAACGGCATGGACCAGGTCCTGCTCGTCAGCGACCCGCTGCACATGCGCAGGACCATGTGGCTGGCAGAGAGCATCGGGCTGGAGGCGCTGTCCTCGCCGACGCCGACCAGCCGGTACCAGTCGTTCGATCGCAAGGCAGGCTTTCTGGTTCGTGAGGTCTATTCCTATGGAAGCTACCTGCTGAACCTCAATAAATGCCTTTAGAGCCCATATAAACTATTGCTGGTACAAGGTCTCCTGACCTATGCTTTTTGTTTTCACCAATCCCTGATACAGATCCACGATCTGGTTGGCGATTTTTTCCCAGGCGTAATCCTGGGCGTATTCCACGGCGCGCTGGCTCATGGTCGTGTGCAGATCGTGGTCATTCAACAGCCAGGATATTTTTTCGCACAGTGTATCCGGCTCCTGGTCGGGAATGGTAAAGCCCGTTTCCCCATCCCTGACCAGATATGCCAGGCCGCCCACCTCCGAGGCGATGACCGGTGTCCCGCATGCCATCGCTTCCAAAGCGACCATGCCAAACGACTCATAATGCGAGGGCATCACCACCAGTTCCGCCGCGGAATAGTAGTAAGGCAGCTTATCCTGGTCACGTTTGCCGAGAAAGACAACCGTCTGCCCCACACACAAGTCATCGCACAACTTTTGCAGGCGCGCCATCTCCCCGCTCATCGCGCGCGGCGAGGCAGATGGCTCGCCGCCGATGATCGCCAGGTGGACAGGTTCCACCTCCTTCCACCGCAGACAGTGCATTGCCTCGATCAGTGTATCCACACCTTTGAGCGGTTCGATCCGTCCCACATACAACACCATCCGGTCGTCGGGCTGCAAGCCCACATACAGCTTGGCTTCGTCGGGCGGGATGGGGTAAAAGTGACAGACGTCCACGCCGGGAGGAATGATGACCATCTTCGCCGCATTCGCTTTGTATAGGAAACGCAGCTGTGTCAATTCGGCGATCGTGGCGACGACCACCCGGTCCGCGCGCCGGAGGACCTGCTTCTCACCATTGACGCGATACTCGCCCTCGCGTTCCGCCTCCGAGCGCGCGATGCGATTCTTCATCTCGCCCAGGGTGTGGAACATCTGCACAATCGGAATCCCGCCCCAGGCGTTGGAAAGCGACTCGGCTGCGATCCCGGACATCCAGTAATGGCTGTGAATGATGTCGTACCGGATGCCTTTTTCACAGGCAAAATATTTGACGCCTTCCACAAACTGCGGGATGTAGCTTGCTAACTCCTCTTTCGGGATGGGATGCTCCGGTCCTGCGGGCACATGGACTACGCGGTTGCCGTAGCCCAGCTCGTGCAGCACATGCGGGACATGATCGTCCTGCGAACGCGTAAACACGTCCACATGAATGCCCATTTTGCCCAGCTGGCGCGTCAGTTCGCGGACATAGACGTTCATTCCGCCAGTATCCTTGCCGCCCAGGGTCGCGAGCGGACAGGTGTGGTAAGAGATCATCGCGATTCGTAACATTGATTTTTCCTACCATCCTAGACGTAGCGAGAGGTTGAAATCTTGCGAGTTTCCATAGAGCAATTGGAGAAACTGAGAGCCTCTCTAAACATCATTTAAGGGGTAGGGCAATTTATGCTCAACAACATAATCATTAAAGGCTTGCGCTGCCTCAATTTCTGTTTTGAAATAGCCAATATGTTTTGTTCTTCCATTCATTGTTACTGTTGCCTTCCAGTAATGATATTTATTGTCTCTAACAGATTTACTTACTCCGAAATATCTGGACGATGCAGTATCGGGTTTCTTCCCAAAGAAGGGGTTTCTTTCACCAAGTTTAGCAAGGGCGATTTTTTTCTTTGCTTCGTCTGAATGAGTGATTCCTTTGTGAGCATCAGACATTCTCTGGAGCGTTTCTGTTGAATTCTTCCTTCCCCAGGATGGATGATCTTCGCCCGTCACCCCATATAACGGATGGTCCTCACCTGCGCCAACCCCATCTCCTCCCCAGGTCAGGTTATACCCATTCTCTGAACGATGAGTATGCAATTCTCTGATGTAATGCTCTTCAAGCTTGTTCAATTCGTCTGGTTCGCAGTAACAAACAATCTCTTTCTTGAAGGCGTCATAACCATACTTTTGAATCGCGCGATGCAAAACTTCATTATCATTGTGATTACGCATCATTCGATAATGAACGTCAACAGACTTTCCGACATACTTGGGAACACCACCAAGAGACCAAAGATATATGCCACTTCTTTTCATGCCAAACATTATAAATCGCCCATCGATTATGGTAAAATATTGCTCGCAATTAGAGATGCCACCGTAGCTCAGTTGGCAGAGCGACGCACTCGTAATGCGTAGGTCACGAGTTCGACTCTCGTCGGTGGCTCACCAGGTCATTTTATCCCCGAGACTACGCGGGGTCTTTTTTCTTCTGTCGAATTTACCCCCCCCGACAAAAAAGCCACTCCGGGATGGAGTGGCAAATAAGTGTTCAAGCGGGCAAACTATTTTTCTGCCTGCCCTGCTCTAACAAGGCATCGATTTCCTGCGCGGCTTGCCACACAGGGATTCCCTCTACAACAGCCCATTCCTGGCATAACACATCGTATATGACCTTCAGGAAATCTGAAAGCCCCCAGCTTAGCGGTTTGTGCCAGCCATAGGCGGTCAGATCGCGGACGACCTCACATTGGGATTTAAAGGTCGCCAACTTCAAATGATCCGTCAGCTCCACCTGTCGGACGCGGGGATTTTCACTCAATGGCGAAGCCAGGGCTTTCAGCAACTCACGGCAGCGGTTAATTTCACTTTTCAATGCCAGCTTACGCAGTCCGGAGGTCGACAGTCGCATCGGTACCCACAAAGTAGTTTGGGGCAGTTCGACTTCATAATAGGGGAGCGTCATACCGGCCACAAATTCCCTGATTTCCAATTTCGCTACAGATCCAACCCCGTGCTTGGGGTGGACAACGCAGTCACCAACTTTGAATAGCATGATGTCCTCGAATGACAAAAGTGCCTCATAAAAAAACCGTCAACCCATAACAGGGTTGACGGTAGTCTGACACGTTTGACCTTTTATTAGATACAGTGATTATATCACCTATTCTTCGATCCCATCGAAGATATGATCGAGCACTTCCTCGCTCACGTCGAAGACATGACCGGTTTCAGGGATGGCCTGCTCCGTCATCCATTTGGGCAGACGGTCATCTTCCCTTGTGAACCCGGCGCGGCGGTTGAACTCACGTTCCATCCTGATCGTTTCTTTCCCGAGCGCCTGCAGGGTATTATCAGGAAGGTCGTCCCAGCCATACCGTGCTTTCAACAGGCGCCTGATCACGCCATCAGGCGTCGCGGCATATCCGAAGCCTGCGAAGATGCAGGCGCCCAGTGTATCGTAACCCGCCATATTCAATTGCGCATTCAGGGAAGGATCTTTTTGAATTGCAGGGTCGAGGTGATTGATCTGGGCGCGGATAGTCAGCCCGGCGGTATGGTCTGCGCCCTGGGGGGTGGTCGCATACGTCACCCCGGTTCCTTTAATGGAGCGAGGCTCATAACCGGACATGGCTTGCCCTTTGACGGCCGGCACGCGTTCGATATTATATTTTTTCCCGACACTCACCGCGCCATTTCCCAGCACATACCCCAACTCCGTTCCCCGGCGAATCTCGTCGATCAGTTTCAGCGCATCTGCCTCGCTGCCCCAGCGCATCAGACCCGCCTCCGCCGCGACGCCGAGCGCCGCGCCGATCTCGATCGAATCCAGTCCCAGGTCATTGACCTGCCAATTCAATCGTCCAATCGAATCGAGCGAACCAATTTCAAGGTTTACCCCCATCAACCCGATCGTCTCATATTCCAGAGGCGAAACAATGATCCTGCCATCTTCGCCGCCAAAAATGTTCGAACATTTGATGGTGCAGCCTGCCATACAGGCATGCGAGGGATCGGACGGCTTGCCGCGCTTCAATGTAAATTCGCGCAGCGCATCGCCATCCACCTGGTCGACCTGGTCAAAGGTGCCTCGCGAGAAATTGCGAGCCGTCAGGGCTGCGAATGTCTGACACATGGCAGCAATTGCAGCTGTGCTGTAATCGCGATAGGTGTGGGATTGCGGATGCTCCATGACAGACTTTGTGTAATCTTTCTGAGCGACCTTGAACGCCTCCGGGTCGACGACGGGCGGCTTCTGCCCACCGGCGTGGTCGAATACGATGGCTTTGAGACCCTTCGACCCCATGACCGCGCCGAGCCCGCCGCGCGCCGCAATGCGGGAAGGAACTCGATCCTTGTCGAGATTTTGGATCCCGGCCGCTTTCATCCGCATCTCGCCGCCGGGACCGATCAAGGCAATGGCGACCTTGTCGCCGTACTTCTCGATCAGCCTTGGCGCGGTTTCATAAACGCCCAGTCCAGCAAGATCATCCGCCTTTTCCCATTTCGCGCCGTTCAGTGACAAATGCAAAACCCAGTAACCATCTTCCTTCGGCTGGTCCTCGATGATCAGGGCATGGATGCCCATGTGAGTCATGTGCAGGCCCGTCCGTCCGCCCGCATTGGATTCCTTGATGCCGCCGGTCAGGGGCGACTTCCCACCGACCGAGATCCGATCCGTGGAGGAAAGCATGTGCCCTACCAGTAATCCCGGTGCGAAGATGAGCTTGTTCGCTCTGCCCAGCGGATCACATTTGGGGTCCACCTCGTCGAGCAGGATGCGCGCCAGCAGCCCGCGCCCGCCCAGTCGTTTCCATGAATCCGGAATGGGTTCATAGTTCAAGGTCTGTTCACGTACATTGACACGCCAAACCTGGGATTTGTATTCAGCCATTTCCTGCTCCAGTTCCTTTAAGAACAAATTTCTATCGGCCAACTACTTCCTTCAACGCTTCACCGAAAATATGCAAGCCATCATTGATCTGCTCCGACGTGACATTCAACGGCGGGATCCAGCGCACGGTGTTGTCATAGGTGCCACAGGAAAGCAGTAACAAGCCGCGCTCTTCCGCAGCATGAATAACATTTTTGGCAAGTCCTTTTGCTTTCGCCGGCTTGCCGTCCACGACAAACTCCGTACCGATCATCAAGCCTTTGCCGCGCACATCGCCGATCTGCGAATAGTCCTCCTGGAGCCTGCGCAAGCCGGTCATCAATTGAAGGCCGCGCTCCGCGGCGTTCTCC
This sequence comes from Anaerolineales bacterium, assembly GCA_016932715.1. GTDB lineage: Bacteria > Chloroflexota > Anaerolineae > Anaerolineales > Villigracilaceae > Defluviilinea. The sequence continues at coordinate 49,821 of JAFGCG010000090.1, read as the reverse complement.
AGCATATTCTCTTCACGCAGCGCACGGATCGTTGCCGCGCCCGCCGCGCAGGCAACTGCATTGCCGCCATAGGTGCCGCCGATCGAGCCGACATCGAGTTTGAGCATGATGTCCGTGCGGCTGAATACGCCCGAAAGCGGCATGCCCGAGGCAAGTCCCTTCGCGGCGGTGATGATATCGGGCAGGACGTGGAAATGTTCAAAGGCAAACCATTTGCCCGTGCGCCCAAACCCCGATTGGACTTCGTCGAAGATCAGGAGGATGCCGTGCCGGTCGCAAATCTCGCGCAAGCCTTTCATGAACGAGACGGGCGGGACGACGTAGCCTCCCTCCCCCAGAACGGATTCCACTAAAATGGCGGCAGTCTCCTTTGGGGAGGTCTGCGAGGCGAGCAGATATTCGAGCTGCTCGAGTGCATACTCGGAGGCTTCCGCTTCGGTCATCTTCAAACGGAAGGCGTACGGGAACGGCGCGACATACACACCGGACGGCAGCGGACCAAAGCCCGAGCGGTACACGGTCTTGGAAGTAGTCAGCACCATCGTGCCCGCGGTGCGCCCATGGAAGGAGCCGCTAAAGACGATGACGTTCTGCCTGCCCGTCGCAACGCGCGCGATCTTGACCGCGTTCTCGATAGCCTCCGCCCCGGAGTTGGCAAAGAAGAACGAATCGATCGGAGTCGGGACGATCGTGCGCAGTTCTTCGATGAGCTGCAGCATCGACTTGTGAATCACGAGATTTGCCTGGGCATGGATGAACAGCCCGGCCTGCTCGCGGATCGCCTCGACGACCTTCGGGTGGCAGTGGCCGGTATTCGTCACGCCAATGCCGCAGGTAAAATCGAGCAGCTTGCGCCCATCCACGGTGTAGATGTAGGAACCTTCGGCGCGCTCGGCAACGAAATTGAAAACGCGCGACCAGGCCGGTGACATGTGGGGGAAATTTTCCTGATAGAGTTGGTTGGTTGCCATGTTTATCTTTCTTGTTAGCGATACTCGTTATTCGTAACCCGGGAATCGGGATTCGGTGAGACCGATTACCGACTCCCGATTCTCAAATATCGAATTTATGCCGGCAAATATTGCGCTGCCCATTCGATGTCGTGCTGCTTCAGCGTCTCGCGGGTCGGAATGCCATTGGCGGTCCAGCCTGCCAGCCTGTAATACTCGTCGATAGCGGATTCCACTTCCTCGTGAGTCAGCGCGATGCCCGCTGTGGGACCCGTCCCTGCCAATTGCCTGAAGAACTTCTTTGGCAGTTTGTCCGCCTTCCGGTCCAGGCCTTCACGGGCGTTGAACGTGCGGAAGAGGTTCAAGCGTCGCTTGCCTACTTCCATCAACTCCTCGACCGTCATATCCCAGCCCGTGACGGCGCGGATCATCTCCGCCGTTTCCGCGGGTCCGTACAGCGTCCACGCCGGACCGAAGACGAACTGGCAAAGTTCCAGCGAGTCGAGCATCGAATAAAAGACTTCGGTGAGATAGGCAAAGCGGACTTTTTCAGGCGTGAGGCTGTAACCGGGTTGAGGCTCACCCAGACCGATCAGCTTAAGACGGTTGAGATTGAGGTCAGCAACGCCTTCTTCATAATAGGGATCATGTTCGGAGGACTGGTGATCTGCGCCAAACGGGTTGACCGCGTAGATCAGTCCGAGGCTGCGCTTGGCTTGCGGCATGTGGGCGGGAGCCTCTGCTCCTTTAACAGTGATGAGATATTCATCCGCCCTATTACCCCAAATCTTTGCGGCACGCTCAGAACCCTGACCAAGCGTTTTGCCAAATGCGCCTTCGGCATCGAGTAACATGCCAAGCGCCTTGAGCATGGCATCGGCATCGCCAAACCTGAGTTCAAGACCGTCCGTCTGCTCTTTGGTGATGACACCCTGCTCGAAGCATTCCATGGCAAAAGCGATCGTCGCGCCGGCAGCAATCGTGTCGACACCGTATTGATTACACATCTGATTTGCCAGCGCGATCGCCGCAAGATCCTTGATGCCGCAATAGGAACCGAAGGTCCCGATCGTTTCGTACTCGGGCCCGCCATATTTGGGATCGACGCGATAGGCGCCCTCCTTCACTTCCACCCTGCGCTTGCAGCGGACAACACAGGCGTAACAGGTGTCACGGTCCTTCAGGATGGTCTCGACCATGCGCGCGCCGCTGATATCCTCACAATGCTCGAACTGACCTTCGTTGTAGTTGCGGGTCGGCAGGGACCCAATGGTATTCTGGAAGATCACCACCGTTGACGTGCCTTCCGCGGCAAGCCCGGGCATATCCGGGTTATCGGGCAGAATTTTGGGGCCCGTCTTATTGAGGGCAGCCAGCGCCTTTGGATCGGCAAGGGTGGGCTTTTTCTTCCCGCGGACCGCCACAGCACGCAGGTTCTTCGAAGCCATCACCAGACCCATGCCCGTGCGACCGTTATGGCGGTTAGCCATGTTCACGAGCGAAGAAAACAGCACGCCTTTTTCCGCTGCCGGTCCGTGCTGCAAAATTTCAGCCTTCGGATCGATTTCCGCGTGCAGAATATCGTCCACGTCCCCGGTCTTTTTGCCCATCAAATGGGCGGCATCACGCAATTCAGCCTTGCCGTCGACGATCGCGAGGTAGACGGGTTTGGGAGACCTGCCCCTGAGCACAATTCCGTCAAAGCCTGCGAACTTCAATTCGGCCGGGAAAAATCCGCCCGCCTGCGAGTCGCCAATCCCGCCGCTGATCGGCGATTTGGCATTGGCATTGATGCGGCTCTGACCCGAAATGGCCGCGCCGGTCGTTACGCTCACCATCAAGGTCAACACATTCTCGGGACCCAGTGGATCTGCGCCCCCTGGCATTTCACGCAGAATGTAATGCATCCCCATCGCACTCCCACCCAGATATTTCCGATAAAAGGCTTCGTCCGGCTCCTCAACCGTTAGATTGCCCTTTGTCAAATCAACGTGCAGGATCTTGCCGTTATATCCGTTTGGCATGGCTACCTCCATGAATTCTTTGATTATACAGTCGCGCCGGGCTTATTACAACCTGGGGTTGCCGAAACAGGTAAGAGGGACACTTGCCATGAAGGAGCCTGTGTCCCTTTGCTTCCCAGCGTTGCGACAACGCAGGCTCTCCGACCCGGCGTCTGCTGCCGTTAAATGAGCGCCAGCTCCCCTGGAGCTTCTACTCGCTCAGGTTCCCAAACCCGAGTGGGTTCTTCATATCCACCAACTCGCCATTGATATCAGTCAGCGCCTTCGGAGGATCAGCCTTGTTGGTCAGGATCGACACTGCGATAAACACCACAATGGAAAGGATGAACGCGGGCGTCGAGGCGATATAGACCGAGTCCCAGGTGGCGCAATACACGTCTCCTTCGCAAATCGCGAAGGTCTGCGGGTAGTAGTAGAAGATGGTCAGCGCGATCCATGAGAGTGTGCCTGTCAGGAAGGAGGCGATCGCGCCGATATGGTTGGCTTTCTTCCAATACATGCCGATGATATACGGCGCGACCATACCGACCAGAATGCAGGTATTGGCAATCACTGCCAGCTCGTAGATCGTCTCCGCCGCCATCGCGATATACAAGCTCAGCGCGCCGCTCACCAAAAGACTCAAACGCGTGAGCAGGAGCTGTGACTTGTCAGTAAGGTCCGGCTTGAACTGCTTGACGATGTTTTCGGTAAACATCGTCGCGCCCGCCAGCATGGACGAATCGGAGGTGCTCATCAAAGCGGAAGCAAGAGCCGCCACGAATGCCGCGGTCAGTATGGGCGGCAGGTATTTCATCGCCATGGAGATGAGGATGAACTGGGTATTATCCGCTGCGATGTCCGGTCCAATCGCGGAATAGGCTGCCATTCCAATGAACGGGGAAAGCACACCAAAGGTGATGTACAGGAACGCCGCGATATAGGTCGACTTCACCGCGACCTTTTCATTCTTGGCGGCGCATGTGCGCTGCAGGTAATCCTGCGCAGGGATGGAGCCGAGTCCGATCGCCATCCAGGCCGCGGCGTAATAGAACCAGCCCAGCGTACCGCTATAGCCCAGGTAGCCCTCTTCAACCGTCGGTCCCATGGCGAATGGATAATCCGTATACTGCGCACCGGCCATGCCGAGGAATGCATCGAGGCCGCCAACCGCCCATAGTATGCCCCCGAAGATCACAAGCAAGCCGATGCAGGTCAGGAACATCTGCATAAAGTCGAGCGCAGTGTCTGCCCAGAGTCCGCCCATCATGGTGTACGTGGTCACGACAACGGCGACCAGGATCATCCCCACTTGAAGCGGCCAGCCAAGCAACGCCTGGAGGATCGCGCCGCCAGCCACGATCTGCGCCGCGGTCCAGCCAAAGTAGGAAATGATCTGCGCCACTGAGCCCATCACAGACATCGCCGTGCCATAACGGTGCTGGAAGAAATCCATGATGGTGACGTATTGGGCGCGGCGCGCCAGGCGCACGACAAGAAAGCCTGACAGTACAAGGCACAGCGTCGCGCCGAACGGATCGAAGATCACGCCCTGCAAACCATAGCTGTACGCCTCCGAACTGGACCCCATCAGCGTCTCCGCGGCGAACCAGGTTGCCATGATCGACGGCGCAGCCATCCAGATCGGCAAACGGCGACCCGCCAGGACGTAATCGTTCGTCGTTTGGACGCGTCTGGAAGCCCAATACCCGATGATGATACGCACGATCAGGATCACAACGATCCCCCCTATGATCAAACCCGAATACTCATAACCTTCCATGGATGCCCTCCAAGCTATTGAATGATAAAGTTCACTCCAATGGAATGAACCCGCAAAAAATGTAGCGGACAAACACTCTTATGTTTGTCCGCTTTTGTTTTCTTACGAAACTGCCTCCCTGGTCATGTCTGTGAGGCCGTACGGAAAGTCGTATTCCGCCATCTTGTCCATAAATAGGACCGGATCGAATGCTTCAGGACCCAGCACGCCTGCTCCTCCCCATATTCCATGCTCGAGCAAATCCATCGCGATGACCGGGTTGAACGCCGTCTGCGCAACCACCGCCTGACAATCCCACTTTGTCATGCAATCCTGATTATCTGCCACCTGATAAAGATAAACTTCACGCGAGTGCCCATCCTTAATGCCCTTGACCCAGGTTCCCGCGCAGGTCTTGCCATGCATCTTATCTCCCAGGTGCGCGGGGTCCGGCAGGCACGCGGCGACAACATCCCGCGGCGCAACCTGAGCACCTTTGACATCGATCTTTTCCTTCTTATCGAGACCAAGCATGTGCAATGTCTTCAGCACGCCAATGAATTGATCGCCCAGCCCATACTTGAACGTCACTCGTTTGGCTTTTACCCAGCGCGGCACAAGCAGGACCTCCTCATGTTCCACATTGACGACTTCTATTTTGCCAATGCCTTCCGGGAACTCAAAGACTTCCGGTTCAGAGAATGGCTCCGTAGTAAACCAGCCTTTGTCCTGTTCGTAGATGATCGGCGGATTCAGACATTCTTCGATCGTCGTCCAAATGGAAAAACTGGGCGCAAACTCGTAACCATCGATGATGAGGTTTGCGCCATCACGAATGCCGATCTCTTCGATCTCGTCGAAGAGATGGTCCTGGGCATAGCGCGCGAAGACATCTGCCATGCCCGGCTCCACGCCCATGCCCACCAGGGCGAGCAGGCCCCTTTTCTCCCAGTCTTTGGCTTTGTCGAATTGATAATCACCCAGCTTGACGCCCGTCTTGTGGAACGGGTCCTCCGGGTGCGGCTCAGACAACGTCATTGCCATATCCATGTAGTTGGCGCCCACGTTATAGGCGGCATCGAAGATCTGCTTGTTGAAGACTGGATCGACCGCATTCATGATGAGGTTAACGTTGTATTTCCTCGCCAGCGCTTCGATATCCGCCTGCCTGTTTGCATCGATGAACTCGATTGGAAACCGTTTCGTGTCCCCCAGCTTTTTTTGTACCTCTTCGGCGCGCTTGACGTTGTAATCGGCAAGGACCATCAACTCCATCCACGGACGTGGCTTCGCGATGGCCGCGATGGCTTCCCCCACCCCCCCTACCCCCACGAGTAAGACTTTCATATACTCCTTTCGAATGGCTCCACCACCCGTCACCGTGCGGGGGCAGACAAGTTTTTTTGCCGCGGCGGGACGCGAGGTCCGGCACGCAGCGGAATTCCTAAATGATTGTTTTGAAAACCGTTTTAACCACAGACACTTGCACCTGCATGCAAGTGCAGATGTGAACACAGAGGAAACGAATTTAAGTGGCTTTCAAAAGACTGTGCTCATCTGCGTTTATCCGTGGTGAAAAAAAGTTACTAAAAGTAAACTTCCTTGATGATCTTCAAGTGCATAAAGGATTCCGATTCACGCACTCCGTCAATGGTCGAAAGTTCCTCTGTGATAAAGCGTAATAGATCTTCATGATCGCGGCAGATCACTTCGGCGAAGATATCAAAGCGACCGCTGCAAATGACCATGTAGATGACTTCGTCGAGTTTTGAAATTTTTTCGGCAACGGCAAGTAGCTTGCTGCCGTCCGCGCGAATGCCAATCATCGCCATGGTTTTGTAGCCCATCCGCAGCGGATTGGTGATCGCAACGACCTTGAGGTAGCCTTGATCGGCCAGACGGCTGTAGCGCTGGCGGATCATGCCAGGCGACACTCCAAGCTGCTCGGCAATCTGCGCAAAGGCAACCCGGCCGTCCTTCTGCAAGGCCGCGATGATATTCAAATCGGTATCATCCAAAGTCAAGGACTGCGGAACGCCGTTAAGTTCTTCCACAACACTATTTTATAACGATTACATACCAAAGTCAACTATCTTGTGCCGATTTTGCATAATATGGTCCAGTTTCGTGTCTTTTCTGGCTGGAAGCGTTTCTTCATATGCACGCTGACCGACGTGAAAGTTCCCGGCTGCTTTCGCAGCCGGGAACTTTGTCTTCACGCCTTATTGAGTTACTGCCCCTTTACTTCCACCCAGATCGCGTCGTAGAGGGGTGTCGCCTCCCCGACATCCTCGATACCGTGCCCATTGGCTATCGCTTCCGGCGGCGGGTTGGTGATGGGCGAGTCAAAATACGCCTTATAGATATCGGGCTGGTTTTCCTTTGCGTATTCCAAGGCTGCTTTATTGGGGTTAATATAGGTGTAGTCAATCAGGGTCAGCCAGAAGACCTCACCCTGGTTGATGTAGTTCAACCAGGCATAGGCGGCATCCGCATGGGCTGCGTCTTTGAGCAGGACCCAGTTATCCTGCCAGAGAACAGCGCCTTCTGTGGGATAGATGAACTGAATGGCAGGATTCTCCTGCTGCGCCGCCAGTGCCTCGAATGTCCACGTTATCCCCAGATCCACATCCCCCGCGATGAGAGCTGTCTTGGGGCTGTCACTATCGAAAACCTTGATATTCGGAATGAGTTCAGCAAGCTTGGCCTTTGCTTCCTCGAGTTCTCCAGGATCCCTGGTGTTGACATCATATCCCAGTATGAGCAGCGCAGCGCCGATCAGCACGCGCGAGTCATCGAGGGCGATCATGCGCCCGGCGTATTCAGGTTTCCATAGATCAGCCCACGACTGTGGGACATTCTCGACCGCGTCTGTATTGACCACGATCGCATCGGTGCCTGCCAAATACGGAACAGTGTAGCGGTTCCCGGGATCGAATGGTTTGTTCATCCAGCCTTCATCGAAGTTCTTCATGTTCGGCAGCTTTGAATGATCCAGCTCCTGCAGCAGGTCCTGGCGAATCATCAAACCGATGATATAGTCGGTCGGCTGGGCGAGATCGTAGGCGGCACCGCCCCCGGACAGCTTGGCATACATCTCTTCATTGCTGGAATACTCGTCACGATTCAATTTGATATCGTATACCAGCTCAAAACAATCCAGCATATCCTGGGGGAAGTATTCCGTCCACACAAAGAGATTCAATTCCGTGGATGTCACTTCCATACGCGGGTTTGGCTCAGGACACACAAAGCCGCTGGAGGTCACCTTCGGTCCCTCCCCACCGGTAGCTGGTTCCGTTGCCTGAGCAGTTTCCCCTCCCCCACAGGCCGCCAGCATGAGGCTCGTGGCGACAAGCAATGCCAGCAGGCGATACAATTTTGACTTGCACATCTCTTCCTCCTTTGGAAATGGAAAAACCGATTTGGTCACGCGGATCGCCGCGAGATACCCGGAGATTTATGTCGCTGCAGGATGCTACGCTTTCTCTGTCCGATTCTGGATCAACTGCAGCGATAACACCGCAATGAAAACGACCAAAATCCAAATCGTTGACAGGGCATTTACCTGCGGTGTGATAATGCGCCTCAGCAAACCATAGACATAGATGGGCAGGGTGGTCGAGCCTGGTCCATTCGTGAAGAATGTGATCACAAAGTCATCGAGGGAAAGAGTAAATGCCAGCAACGCACCCGACAGCACACCCGGCAGGATCATCGGAAACGTGACACGGCGGAACGTGGTCCACTCGTCCGCCCCCAAATCCATCGCGGCTTCCTCAAAGGATTTGTCGAAGCCCTGCAGGCGAGCCTGCACGACGAGCGTTACAAAAGGAATCATAAATGCAATGTGACTCACCGTCACGGTCACGATGCCAAGTGACAAACGCGCGTCCCCTGAGAGATTCAGCGTGGAATTCAGGAATTGAAACAATTGGCTGAACAAGGTCAGTGCACCGATCCCCATCACGATCTCCGGGATCACGATCGGGATGTAGAGCGAGACCTGGGAAAACAGCTTCAACTTGAAGTCATAGCGCTGAAGCGCCAGTGCAGCCATCGTCCCAATGATGGTCGAGAGGATCGTCGCCGTGATGGCGATCTTCAACGTGTTGCCGGCGGCTTCGAGTACATCATCATTTTTTGCGAGATCACAATACCAGTGGAACGGTCCGCACGGGCTGGATTTGACCAGGCTGCCATCCATCACGACCCGCTCGCTAAAAGCGGGAATGATGCCTTCGAATTTGACATTGGTGCGCGAGGCATTGAAGGAATACAGGACCAAGCCGACAATCGGTGCATACAAAAAGAAATAGACCAGGATGGTGGCAGCAATGACAAAGGGGGAGCGGCGAAACGGATTCATACAGCAACGATCTCCTCACCGAAGCCAAATCGACGCGTGTAGAAATACGTGACGATCAGGGTCATCACCATGAGGATCAGCGCCGCGGCCGCGCCAAAGGTCGGGTCGCGCGCATCGAGGTACTGCCTCTGGATCAGATTGCCAACCAGGATCACCTGCCGCCCGCCGAGGATATCCGAGACGATGAAGGTCCCCATCACAGGAATGAAAACAAGGATCGTGCCGGCCACTACCCCGGGCATGGACAGGGGCAGCGTCACCCGCAGGAAGGTCCGGATCGCATTTGCGCCCAGGTCGGCAGCCGCCTCGTAGAGGGAGTTGTCAATTTTCTCCAGCGATGTAAAGATGGGCAGGATCATGAACGGCAAAAACTCGTACACCATACCCACCAGCACGGCACCCGGTGTGTACAACATCTCAAGCGGCTGGAAAGGGATCCCCAGTAAATTCGCAAACCATCCCAGGGCAATATTGATTCCGCCTTCCTTGCGCAGCAGCATCATCCAGGCGTACACGCGGATCACGAAATTTGTCCACAGCGGGATCAGGACCATGAACAGGTATAGATTCCGCTTTTTTGGATGTGCGCGTGCAATAAAATACGCGAGCGGATACCCAAGCAGGATCACGAGGACCGTTGTATTGAACGCCAGCACAAGCGAACGCCATAGGATAGTGGCATAAATCGGGTCGAAGCAGCGCGCCTGGCCGCCCGCGCAATTTGTGTGATATCCCAGCAGGCGAATATAGTTATCCAATGTAAAGGTAAAAATTACATTCCCGTCCGGGCTGCGCCTGCCAAAACTTATAACCAGCGTCAGCAGCAGCGGAAGAATCAGCAGTACCGACAACCATATCATGGTGGGCAACGCCAGCAATGTGCCTTGCACTGACTTGTTTTCGCGGAGCCTTTGAAACATGCCTAGTCCTTTTTCAAGAAAAGTGTGTTTTCAGGCGGCAGGATCAGCAACACTTCCTGCCCAACCGTATAAAACGATCCCGGATCGAGCCGCGAGATGCGGTTTTGTTCGTACACTTTCAATTTTGCATTGCATACATCCAGATATACGTGCGTGTCCGTCCCGATATAGACCGTATTGGTAACTTTACCGCGGAAGAGGTTTGTATTCATGGTTTCTTCCGCGGTGATACGAACTTTCTCAGGGCGGATGGAAACGACCACCTCTTCGCCATTTACCAGTCCATCCGATACGGGAAGCCCGGTCAGGTCTGCGTTCAACGCAGGGACGTAAACCAGCGCCTCATCCTTCGCCAGCGACTTGATCCTGCCGTCGAAGAAATTGGCCTCGCCGATAAAATCAGCCACGAACCGGTTTGACGGTCTTTCATAGATCTCCACGGGAGTGCCGATCTGCCGGACGGCGCCTTTGCTCATCACGGCAATCCGATCGGACATAGTGAGGGCCTCTTCCTGGTCGTGAGTCACATAGACGAACGTGATCCCGAGTTGCTGCTGCAGGGCTTTGAGTTCGAGCTGCATTTCCTTGCGCAGTTTCAAGTCCAGTGCGCCCAGCGGCTCATCGAGCAGGAGCACGTCAGGGATTTTTACCAGGGCGCGGGCGACCGCGACTCGCTGCTGCTGCCCCCCTGAGAGTTGCCTGGGGCGGCGGCGCTCCATCCCCGTGAGCTGCACCATCTCCAGTGCTTTTGCCACGCGCTTTTTGATTTCCTCTTTCGCGGCGCCTTCCATTTCGAGGCCGAAAGCGACATTCTCGAAAACGGTCATGTGCTGAAAGAGTGCATAATTTTGAAAAACGGTATTCACCTTGCGCTGGAAGGGAGGCGTGTGCCCCACCGCTTTGCCTTCGATATAGATCTCACCTTCTGTGGGCCATTCGAATCCCGCGATCATCCGCAGAGACGTGGTCTTGCCGCAACCCGAAGAACCAAGCATCGAAAAGAACTCGCCGTTCCTGATTTGCATCGTGACATGATCGACGGCGGCTAACTCGCTGCCTTCGGGCGTAATGAAATTTTTTACAACGTCTCTCAGCTCTACTGCAAACTCACCGGCCATCATTCTTCTCCTCTATGAATCCTGGAGTGAATATTTCGCGCACCCATCAGCGATAAGCAAAAGCACACCACGCCCGACAAGCGTGATGCAACTTTATACCTAATCTGCGGATTCGTGAAGTATATACCGATCAACAATTATTGTCGGCTATTTTCTCATAAATTCGCAAATGATGTGAAGCAAACTTTCGCAGGTGATGATCGGAAATGCTGATGACGCCGCAGAGTCTAATCATCTATTTTGGGCACAGACGGTGAGATCGCAGTTCATTGCCATGATAATTTCGCGAAGGCAAGGCCTGTAAACAAGTGGGATCTAGAATTTCCTGCTCCACTCCTTGGGCCAGCGCTCGACAACCACTTTCTTCTGTGTAAAGAACTCCACCGCATCCATGCTCTGTCCGTGCATATCGCCAAAAAACGAATCTTTCCATCCGCTGAAGGGGAAGAACGCCATCGGCGCGGCGACGCCGATATTGATCCCGATGTTGCCTGCCTGGACCTCGTACCTGAATCGGCGGGCGGCGTTCCCACTGGTGGTAAACAGACTCGCCTGGTTGCCGTACTGTCCGCTGTTGGCAAGTTCGATGGCTTCCTCCACAGTATTGACATGCATCAGACTCAGGACGGGCCCAAAGATTTCCGTCTTTGCGATTTCGCTCCCACGCGGGACGTCAGCCAGGATGGTGGGCCGAACGAAGTAGCCGCCCTCGTAGCCTTTGACAGAAGCCCCGCGTCCATCGACGGGGATGGCTGCCCCCTCCTGGACGCCGAGTCCAATCAGCTGCTCGACTCGCGCCTTGCTCGCGGCGCTGATCACGGGTCCCATCTGAACGCCGGAATCCAGCCCGTAGCCCACGACGCGCGTCGAAGCCGCCTCGCAGATCAGCTCGGTAAACGTATTGTGCGCCTCGGCCACCGTCACGGCGAAAGAGACGGCGAGGCAGCGCTGGCCCGCGCAGCCGAAGGCGGAATCCGCAACGATCTTCGTCGCCATTTCCATATCCGCATCCGGCAGAACGATAACGGGATTCTTCGCGCCGCCCTGGGCTTGCACGCGCTTCCCATGTGCCGCGGCGGTCGCATAAATATACTTAGCAACATTCGTCGAACCGACAAACGTGATCGCGCGGATGGCTGGGTGTTCAAGGATGCCATCCACCACTTCCTTCGCGCCATTGACCAGATTCACGACTCCCTTTGGAAAACCCACCTGCTCGATGAGCTTGAAGATAAATTGCATGGTCATCGGCACTTTTTCGGAGGGCTTCACAATGTAGGTATTGCCCGCGGCAATCGCATAGGGCAAATACCAGAAGGCGATCATCCCCGGAAAGTTGAACGGCGCGATCGTGGCGCACACGCCCACCGGCTGGCGGATCATCAGCTCGTCGATGCCCGGCGCGATGTCCTCGACAAGCTCCCCTTTCATCAGATGCGGCATGCCACAGGCGACTTCCACATTCTCGATCGCACGCACCATTTCGCCTTTTGATTCACCAAACGTCTTGCCGCATTCGTCGGTAATGATGCGCGCAATTTCGTCATGATTGGCTTTGAGCAGGTCGCGCAGCTTGAAAAGATATTGCACGCGGTCTTGAACGGGCGTCTGCCGCCAGGCTGGGAACGCCGCGCCGGCTGCCTTCGCCGCCGCCGCCACATCGGCTTTGCTGCCAAGTGGAGCTTTTGCAAGGGCGGCTCCTGTGGCAGGGTTGATCACATCAAGATATTCCTTTGCGTCCGGCTTGATCCATTCGCCGTTGATGTAGTTCAGGATTTCCATGTTGTCTCCAGAAAGATATTCAGGTTACGAAACTTGCTTGTCCATCAATTCCGCGAGGCCGTCATCGATCAGGTCCAGTCCTTCATCGAGCTGCTCTTCTGCAATCACCAGGGGCGGGACAACGAACAAAACATTTTTGAAATTGAAAACATACACGCCGTTCGAGATCAAAAAGTTCTTGAGAAGCGTCAAATCCATGGGCTCTTTCGTTTGGCGGTTCTTCACAAGCTCCAGCCCGGAGAACAAGCCGATATAGCGCACATCGCCAACAGAAGGATGTTTTGCCTTCAGCACCTCCAGGCGCTCGCCAAGAAATTTCCCGACGCGTTTCGCATTCGCAAAAATGTCCTCTTCTGCGTAGGCTGCGATGGTTGCCAGCGCTGCGGCACAAGCCAGCGCGTGACCGTTATAGGTCAGGCCGGCAAACAGCACTTTGTCGTCGAAAAATTTGGCGATCTTCTCCCGGACGATCACCGCGCCCAGCGGCACATAGCCCGAGGTAATGCCTTTGGCGGTTGTGATGATATCCGGCACGACATTCCAGTGATTCACCGCGAACCATTCACCTGTACGGCCCCAGCCGCTCATCACTTCGTCAGAGACGAGCAGGATCCCATATTTGTCGCAAATTTCCCGCATGCGGGGCCAATAATCATCAGGCGGGATGATGAGTCCGTTCGTGCCGGTCACGCCTTCAAGGAAAATCGCCGCGATCTGATCGGGACCTTCATGCTCGATCACTTCCTCCACGTGCCTGATGCACTGACGACAACACGTATCTGCATTGTCCCAGCCAAACGGACAACGATAGCAATATGGGTCCAGAAAGTGCACGACACCCGGAATTGCCGGCTCGACCGGTAAGCGGCGGTAGTCCCCGGTCAGTGCCATCGCGCCGTAGGTTGCGCCGTGATAGGAACGATAACGTGCCAGGATCTTGTGTCGTCCGGTATAGAAACGGGCGATCTTGATCGCATTCTCATTCGCCTCCGCCCCGCCAAGTGTAAAGAACGTCTTCTTCAGATCGCCAGGGGTGATCTCTGCCAGCTTCTTTCCGAGCAGTCCGCGCGGCTCGGTCGCCATACCGGGACTGGCAAAGGTCAATTGTGCGGCTTGATCCTGAATTGCTTTCACCACTTTGGGGTGCTGGTGCCCGACATTGGTGTTCACCAATTGTGAGGCAAAATCGAGATAGCGCTTGCCGTCCGCATCCCAGAAATAGACGCCTTCCGCCTTTACCATTGGAATTGGATTCACCTGACTTTGATTGGACCAGGAATAGAAGGTGTATTCCTTATTGAGATCGACAATTTCTTTTGCTGTGAGAGGGCTCATAGGGTCTCCATACATTTACAAGAATACAGGTACACACTTGTGTACCTGTATCATTTTATCTCTTTACCTCTTTCACAATCTCTGCATATACATTCAGGGTTTCATCAATATCGGCGTCGCTGTGCTCATAACACAGGAACCAGGGCTCGCGCGCATCATGGTCGGGCATCACACCGCACTCGATGGCTTTCTCAGCGAGTTTGAGATACAAGGCATGATCGCTCTGCGCCCAATCACGCTGACAGGTGACTGCCTCCACACCAAGGGAGAATGCGAACATTGCAGGATAACCTGTAAATACGGCGGGAATATCATTCTCTTCGAAGATCTCCTTCAAGCCATCCATAAGGCGCTGCCCGCGCTGCTCGATCGTTTTGAGGATCGGTTTTGATTTCAGCAGACTCAACGTGGCATAGGCGCCTGCCACACCCGGCTTGTTATTGGTATACGTCCCACCCTGCGCCACGCCATGCCCAATAATGGACATGATCTCCCTTTTGCCGCCAAACGCCGCGATCGGGTAGCCGTTGCCCAGAGCTTTCGCGTACGTTGCCAGGTCCGGCTGGACGCCATAATATTCCTGCGCGCCGCCATTCGCGATGCGAAATCCCGTCTTCACTTCATCCAGGATGAAGACACAGCCGTACTCTTCCGTCTTCCTGCGCATGAGTTCGAGGAATCCCTCCTGTGGATTGATCGCCGCGCAATTGCCCTGACACGGTTCAGAGATCACCGCCGCAATCTGTTCGCCATAGGAACGCATCATGCGCTCGAAACCTTCGAAATCATTGAACGGCAGCGTAATGATAAACTCACGCATGGACTTGGGAATACCGCTCGATGCCGGCACAGGGATGGGGCTGCGGCGGTTTCCATAAGCTTCCACAGGTGCATAGGTGGACCACAAGGTGTGATCGTGAAAACCATGATAATTGCCTTCGAATTTCAGGATCAAATCGCGGCCCGTGTAGGCGCGGGCGACGCGAATGGCATGCATGGTCGCTTCCGTTCCCGAGCATGCCAGGCGAACCATTTCCATGGCCGGAGCCATCCCGGCAATCATTTCTGCCACAGCAATTTCAAGTTCGCCTGTCATTGCAAAGAGAATCCCCTTTTGGATCTCTTCAATGACTTTTTGATCCACCTCATCGTAGGAATGCCCTAAAATAATAGGTCCAAAAGCCATTCGATAATCAATGTATTTCCTGCCATCCACATCCCAGAGATAAGCGCCCTTTGCCCTTTCAACATAGGGCGTAATTCCTTCTCCCCAAAAACGAAAATTGGAATTTACACCCAGCGGCACAATCTCCTGGGCGCGCTTTTGCAACGCAAGCGTTTTTGGACCAAACATATACTTCCTCCAAATTTACTGATCTGTTGTACGGCTTTCTTTTTCAGAGATTTCGCGGACGATCCTTTCCGGAACCCGCCACTGATACACATCTTTGAGGATAAGCGGCACAATGGATGTGGTCGTCTTACGCACGCCCGGGACTTTCCGAACCACGTCCGTCACAAAGTGATAGATCTCGGCTGTATCCTTGGCAACGATCTGAATGCTTACATCGGACTCCCCAATCCCACAAGCAACATAACTTACCCAATCAAATTCAGCCATCTTCTTTGCAACTTCGAGAATGCGATCGGATTCAACTTCCATCCATATATCTGCGATGGTCGTCAATCCAAAAGCCTGGGGTCTCGCTACTGCACTGATGTGAACGACGCCTTCAGCCACCATTCGGTCAATTCGATAGCGGACCGCACGCTCCGAAATATCTTCAAGGCGGCGGGCGATCTCCGAAGCAGGCATTCGCCCATCTTCAAGTAAGAGATTGACGATCTTTATGTCAGTTTTGTCGAAATTGTACATGGTGATCCAATTGTTTTGCCGAAAACTACAGGGTTTCTGCAATATACATCAATACATGCGTACAAGTCAAGTCCCAAGAAGGAATTTCTCTTCCAACACTCGTATAATTCCAACTTCCAGAGGCGTCCTTGAAGATGGGATAAGCAAGCTTACAAAATCACTTCAATCCACTTTGAGACAGATTTCACATTGACGCAAGATTGTCGTACAGGTATAATTAATTCTTGGCATTATCACAATCTTGCAGGAGCAGAAATATGACAACAAATGATATTGCGTCGACGGCGACGCTGGAAGCAAAAACAAAATTAAGCGGAAAGGTACTAAAAACTACTCTTGCGGGGGCGCTGGTGGACGTGGGACAAAGTATTCCAGGCGTGATCCACATTTCGCAGTTGAGCAAGGATCCTGTCAATAAAGTGGAGGATGTCGTCCGGGAGGGACAGACCGTGGAGGTTTGGGTGCGCCGCGTGAAGAAGGATCGCATCGAACTCACCATGATCGAGCCGCTCGCCCTGGAATGGAAAGAGATCGAACCTGACATGGTGGTCAAAGGCAAGGTCGTTCGCCTCGAGTCCTATGGCGCATTTGTGGATATTGGCGCCGAACGCCCCGGCATGGTGCACGTCAGCGAGCTGGCTCATGGCTATGTAAAGACTCCCGGAGAAGTAGTAAAAGAAGGCGATGAAGTCGAAGCCAAGATCCTGGACGTCAACCGCAAAAAGAAGCAGATCAAACTGAGCATGAAAGCTCTTGAGCCGGAAGTCGAAGAATTCAAGCCTGCGAAAAAAGAGAATAAGAAGGCTGGCAAACGCGGTCCCAGGAAAGAAGCATCAGAGGTCCCCGTGCAGGAAGAAGAAAAAGAGCCCGAAATGACCGCGATGCAAATCGCCTGGCAGGAGGCCCTTGACAAAGCCAAGGCTGAAAAGGCGTTCAAGGTCAAGCGTGCAAAAGCCAGCATTTCACGGGAGCAGGAAGATCTGCTCGAACGCACGATGAAGAAACGCCTCCCCACGGGTGGATAGAGTTCGCAAATACAGCAAAAGAGCGGATTGCCAGGCAATCCGCTCTTTTTATTCTTGATCCAGCTTACACAGGTGTGTCGCTAATATAGCGCGCAAATGCTTCGGGCCGCAAGAACAGGAAGATAAATACGGCCGAGAAAAAACCACCCAAATGCGCCCAGTGATTGACGCTGTAATCTGCTTTTTTGAGCAGTATCTCAACGGCAGGAATAATCTGGATGCCTACAAAGTACAGGACAACCCAGATCGCTCGAATGCGCGGCCAAAGCGGAACAAAGCTTATAAAAACCAGTGTGCGAATACGCCCGCCGGGATAAAGAAGCAGGTAGGCTCCCATCAACCCAAAAATCGCTCCACTGGCTCCAACCCCAGGGATGCGAGAGTCAGATTGAACCAGGACAAAAAGAATATGCGCCCATGTTCCTGCCAACAGGTAAAAAGCCAGGAATCGCCACGTGCCGCAGGCATCCTCCAGACGCCTCCCAAAAACCCACAGGGGAAGCATATTTCCGACCAAATGGACAATGCCGCCATGCAAAAACATCGCAGTGATATTGGAAAGCGCGCCTCCACCTTGCGCGTTCAGGATAAGACGCGGCGTAGTCGCATATTTCATGAAGAATGGCCAGAAATTATAGTCATTGGAGAATATTTCAAAGGCAACGATTTCAAGGTAAAAAACGACACAATTGGCAATAATCAATAAGACGGTCACTATCGGGAAAAATGAGTAGCGATTCTGTTCTGTGTCATTCAAGGGAAGCATAGGATCGTCCTAAAATGGCATGGGGGGGATTTTGAAATTCCGTAAACGACTCAGGGAATCAAGAACCAACAAAACATGTGGAATAAGGACAAGGAACCAGCCTGTTGCGGCAGCCACGAAGCGCGCAAATGAAGAACCATCGCCCTGCTCGTTAAACAGTTTTTGCCAAACAACGTGATGGGAACGAACTTCCGCCAACGAAAGCAGGAAACTTCCCACAAAGACCAGGGGCAGACCCAGACATGAATAGAAAGCTGGATGCGCAAAAGGATTTAGTCCCATTTGCACGAGTGCCAGGCTCAAATATAATAACGGCCAGCCAAACGTCAAACGGGCGATCGTAGAGGCTGGCGCCACGTAGCGGATGTTCTCATTTTGCAATCCCTCAATCCGGGTAATCTGTTTATAGATGTGATCGAATTCCTGTGAATTTTTGGCTTTGCCCGCCAGCGTCTTATACATTTCCAGGGCTTCTTCGAATTTTCCCAACTCTTCCAGACGTCTCGCCGCGCCCATCGGATTGGCTTTCCGATAGCGCGCCCGCTCCAAAGCCTCGGCCGTCCTTGTGTTCAGGGGATTAAGTTCGGCTGCCTTCTCCAAAGCTGCAATTCGTTGATCGACATCAATGGACAGCCTGCCGATCAGCAGCCAGGCTTCTTCATAGTCGGCGCGCTTTTCCACGGCCTGCACCGCAAGCTGAAGGGCAGTGTTTCGATCTTTTCGTTCTGCGTGTGCCTTTGCCTGATTGAACAGGTCAGCCGCCTCATCATTGTTTTTCCCTGCAAGAAGAGACTCGTGCTGCCGCTGAAGGTCCGTCAGATAGGCGCGTACTTTTTCATTGGCAGGGTTGATCGTCAGAGCGTTTTCACAGGCAATGATGCGGTCTTCCAGGGTGTCCACCAACCCGGAAAGCCACATCCAGGCCATTTCGTTCTGCGGCTCCACTTCCACAAGCTCGAGCAGCAGGTCGCGCGCCTCGCTCTTGCGGCCTGCGCGCGCTGCCTGGATTGCCCTCTGAAGAACTTCTACCGACGAAGCCATATCGTAAACTTCCTAAACTCCTTCACCTTCCTGCAACTCGCGCAAAAATTTCTCCTTGTTGGCGGAACGGGCTGTCTTTCCACTCGATGTTTTCAAGATCCATTTCGGTCCCACGACTTTCACATACCGTAATGCAATGGCGGAATTCTTCGTCACATGCAGGCGGATGGCATCCGCAATTTTTTGGTGTTCTTCGGCATCCTCCGAATCCACCTCGGCAATAATGACAACCTCCTCCGTTCCCTGCGCCTCATCGAACATGCCAAACGCCACCGACCGGCCGGCATGCACACCGGGCACTTCGTAGGTCAGCGATTCCAGGTCCTGCGGATAAATATTTTTGCCGCCAACAATGATCATGTCTTTCTTGCGCCCGGAGACAAATACCTCCCCGTTCGAGACATAGCCATAATCACCGGTCAAATACCATCCATCACGGAAAGCCTTTTCGGTGGCGTCAGGGCGATTGAAGTAACCGGTCAGCATGCAGTCGCTTTGCAGGGCCAATTCGCCAATGACGCGTTCGGGCACTTCATTCCCCTTTTCGTCCAGGACTTTAACTTTCGTATTTTCAATCGGCTGGCCGGACGACATCATCTTCATGGAAGGCCGGCCGTCGAACGGACTCTTTGCGACGCGCTCCCCCATGAATGCCTCCCGGTCGATCTCCTCGACGACGGGTATGCTCCCCAATTTGCTTTGGGTGACACCGAAAACGTTTTCAGCCATCGCGTAGGACGTCTGCAGCACCTCGAATCTCAAGCCATAGCTTTTGAAGCGCTCATAAAATGCCACATGGCTTTCCCAGCGCACCGGCTCCGAGCAATTGATGACACCCCGCAGCGAGGCTAAATCCACGCCCTCGATGTGGCGATCCCGGATCTTTTGCGCGCAGAAGTTATAGGCAAAATTAGGAAGCCAGGTCAACGTCCCGTGGTATTTCGAGACGGACTGCAAGAGCTTGTATGGCGCGCGCACCCAGTCAAACGGCGACATGAGGACCAGGGGAATTCCCGCCAGGATCGGCATCAGGAATCCGGCGATCAAGCCCATATCATGGTAGAGAGGCAGCCATGAAACGATCACATCGTTTTCAGCGAGCAATAATGATTTGCCATACGAATTCAGCTGGTTGAAAACCGCGTGATGCGAAAGAGCCACGCCTTTTTGCAGGCCTGTCGTCCCGGAAGAATGCTGCAACAGGACGATATCTTCCGGCTTTCGTCGAAGACCTTTCCATGAAGCAAAATCAACCTCGGACTGGGATTCGATCCGATTGGTGACAACAACCGAACGAACCGAGTCTCCCTTTTGCAGGGCGGCGCGCACTTCCGTTTCAAACTCCGGATAGGTGACGATCGCGGCAGGCTTTGCGACGGAGATCAGGGTCGACAAGTCAGCCCGGTAGCGTTCCGGTGACAGTTTCTCCGTCAGAAACGGCATAATGGAGGGAATGGCGCCCTGCAAAATGGCTCCCCAAAAGGAGTAAACCAGATCCTCACCATGCTGCAGGATCAGGACGACCACTTCGCCGGGCCGGATGCCCTCGCGCTCCAGCGTCCGCGCATAGGCGCCGGCGCCAGCCAGGAGCTGGCGATACGTCAGTGAGAGATCTTCCCGGGCAGAAAACTGCAAGATAACGGCGGCCCGCTCCGGGGTCCCGGAGTGAAGCGCTTTCAATTGTTCGGCAAAAGTTGTTTTTAATTCCATATTCCTATTGAAATCTCGTTGTGTGAGTGATCTTGTCCGATCAAGGGCAGGCAAGTTCCTTTATTTCGCGAGCCAGCAATTCGGCGAAGTGTTTCTCGCCGGAGACCCTGCGGTGGAAATATGCATCCGCGAAGTCCTCCGGAGGTATCGCATTCCAGTAGTCCAGCAATTTGTGGTCGTGCTCGTCGGTCCACTCAACCATAAACTCCCGATACTCGTCATAAACCCAGCGTGGATAAAACCCATTGTATCGTATAAGGTGATTCCTGCCTTCTGCCACGAAAATCGGCTCGTTCACCAAGATGACGGGGACATCCCCAGCCACATCATAAGCAGTTACCAAAACATCCATGAGAAGAGAATCGAACAAATCCGACGACTCCTCAGGGAGTCGGCCCTCATAATCCAGGCTGTCTTCGACATCAGGGCTCGGCAGATCAGGCTCCGGCCGAAGACTCTCATGGTTATCGATTCCGGTCCCCGCCCAAAGAACTCCAAATGTCTGTGTGAGGGCAATGTTCTTGAGGTGTTTACGCTGACCAATGATCGTCCTGTCCCAGAAGGCGGGTTCCTGGATGGGTGGAGAAAAATGTGTCAACTTAAGCTCATACGCATCAGACAACTGCCCATAACGCCGCCAATGAGGGGCAATAAAATTCGTCTCTGTAGCCTTGGGCTCGAGCGTCGAAAGCGAGATCAGCCAGAACACCAGGTCGGGCCGATATTCCATCGCCTTGTCCAGCAGGAGTAGATCGCGCGTCAGATAAGAAAATGGATAAGCAAGATTGTACGCACGCACCACGCGCCCGTCGCAGGTTTGGATGTCCAGCCGGTTGATCTGTTCCGATAACATTTCGTCCGCAGCCAGACCGAAGCCCCAGGTGGCAGAGTCTCCAAGGAGGATCAACCGAAATTCGTTCGAGGCTTTCCTTCTTGAAATGACATGAGATCCGAACATGGCATCGAAGTCTTCGTTAATGGGCACGCTGTAACCCACCGTGTAGAAGGAAGCCTTTTCCTCATACGGAAAGCGCAGCCTGCCCGGAATCATGGAGTTGTAAAGAGTGATCCTGCCCAGCGGCGGTTTTACGAGTGCAAAGATCACATTGGCAGCAACAAACAAGAGAATTGCTTTTAATAATACCCGCAGTGGGCGGACTTTACTTCTCAGCGGCAGACCGCCGCCAAGAGACTGCGAATCGACGGCACCCCGCTCCGGCACCCGGGAGCGAAACGCTTTCCATCGTTCGGCAGAAGTTGTCTTTGATTCCATGTCCTTATCGAAGTCTTTTATCGCCGTAGCAGTGTCCTGTCAGGGGCACACCAGGTCCTTTATTGCAGGAGCCAGCAATTCAGCGAAGTGTTTCTCGCCAGACGGATTTCGATGAAAATATTGGTCAGCAAAATCGTCGGGTGGAAGAGCATTCCAGTAATCCAACAAGCTGTGATCCTGTTCTTCCGCCCATTCAAACATAAATTGCCGATACTCATCAAAAACCCAGTGCGGATAAAACTCATTGTATCGTACCAGATGATCCTGGCCGGCTGCCACGAAGATTGGCTCGTTCACCAAGACAACCGGCACAGCGTCTGCCACATCAAAAGCCGTTGACAAAACATCCATCATCAGTCCATCAAACAAAGCGGAGGCCTCCTCAGGTAAGCGGCCCTCATAATCCAGGTCGTCACGAATATCGAGGCTTGGAGGGCTGGGCTCCGGCTGAACGCTCACGTGACTATCGATCCCTGTCGCCGCCCAAAGAATTCCGAAAGCCTGGGTCAGTACGATATTTTTCAGGCGTGCACGCTGACCAATAATCGTCCTGTTCCAGAGAGAAGGTTTTGGCGCCGGCTGCAAAAAATGCGACAGCCTGAGCCCATATGTCTGCGCCAAATGCAAATACCGCTCTGTATGTGGAAGAATAAAGTATGTTTCTGCATTCTTGGGCTGAAGAGTCGAAAGCGTGATCAGCCAAAGCACCATATCTGGCTGATATTCCATGGCCTTATCAAGTATAAGAAGATCACGCGTCGGAAAAGACATCGGATAACCCAGGTTGTAGACACGCACAATGCGCCCATCACAGGTTTGGATATTCAGCCGGTTGATCTGCTCTGACAGCGTCTCCTCCGCCTGCACGCTGATGCCCCAGGTGGAAGAATCACCCAGAAGCACCAGCCGAAACTCGTGGACAGGCTTCTTCCTGGAAATTATATGAGCACCGAACATAGCATCGAAATCTTCATACACCGGCGCATTGTAGCCAACACGATAGAATTTAGGCTCCTGTTCATAAGGGAAGCGGAGTCGGCCCGGAACAATGGAGTTGTAAAGAGTAATTTTGCCCACGGGCGGGTTTACCAGTGCAAAAAGTACGTTGAGGGCAGCGAACAAAAGTGCTGCTTTTACCACCACCCGCAATGGGTGAACTTCACTCTTCATTTGCGCGCTGTGATCAGCCCAGCCAGCTGGGTCAGGTTATCGAATGTGTTTGCGTTCAACTCTGTGTCTTCGATGCGAACGCCAAACGTGTCCTCGACGAATAAGGCGAGATCCATCAGGCTGAACGAATCGATCAAACCACTTGAGATCAGCGGTTCCTCCGCTGTGATCCGGCGGTTCGGTTGTTTGAGAATTTGCGTGGCGATGTATTTTTCAAGGGCGGAAAGTATGGTATCTGTCACAGGAAATCCCTTCAATCATTTTGTGGTTTTGGATTACAGCCAATCGACTGCAAAGCTGGATTGAGCTGCCGTATCAATAAACGCTCACCTGCGATAGAAAGATGCAGGCCGGCATCGGAAAAATATTCAGGGGGGACAGCGTTCCACAAATCCAGGTAATTCCATCCGGCATCCTGCGCCTGAACTGCCATGTATTCCCGATACTGATCATAGACCCAGCGCGGATAGACAGTATTGTAGCGTACAGAGGAATGTTCTTTACTTGCGATAAAGACGGGCTCATTCACGATCAAAACAGGAACTGCATCCGCGAGATCATATCCTGCGGCAAGGGCGTTGAATAACAGCAGATCCCTGATGTCGGCTGGCGGCTGCATCCCGTGATAACGTGGATTGTCCGATATCTCGGAGTTTGGCAAATCATTGTGGAGAGATAGAGGGTTGCTATCCGCGCCGGTTGCCGCCCAAATGATCCCAAGCGTTTGAAGTTTGATCTGGCGTGCCAGATTCGACCGTTGACCCACCAGGGTCTTTTCATAGAAGTCAGGTTCATATTCACGCAATACCTCGCTGAGCTCAAAAGGAATATCATAGGCTTCCGCCATCGCCAGGACTCGTTCCTGGTTGGCAGCCAAAAATGGATTGATCCTCTGGGAGATCAGCGTATTTAACGTGACAAACCAAATAATGAGATCGGGGTCATATTCAACGGCCTCATCCAGAATTACCAGGTCCTTTAGTATCGAAGGATGAGGGTAGCCAAGATTATATGTTTTGATGGTTCTACCTTCACACTGAATATTCAATGTATTCCACTGCTCCGAGATCATTTCGTCAGCGCCCATATCTTCCCCCCAAACAGATGAGTCGCCGATCAATGCGACGCGATATTCTTTTGTACTCTTCCGGGCAGAGATCGCATGCGAGGCAAACATGGCGTCTACTCCATCCACGGTAACGGTATAAGGGTCGCCGGCAACGCCAAAAGGCAGGCGGGTCCGCCCCGGGAACAGGACGCTATAGCCAAAGACAATGGAACCTTGCGGATCAATCAAAGCATAAAGGACATTGATGATCGCAAACAGACACAAAGCCTTGACGAGAACGCGCAGGGGGCTGATATCCGCCGTCATGCTTCTTTAGTCATCTGGCCGGGGAGGCAAATGCCGCAATAACGAGGAGCTGCGCCAGGGACATTTAGAATCCCTGATAGATCCAGGTGGGTGAGGTATCGGCGGTGAAGATCACCAGGGCGATCAAAATAAGGCACAGCAGAACCGCCAGGAGGTTTTCGCGGGTGAAGAGAATTTGAGAGAGTTTCTTCATTTGGTCACATCCTACGCCTGTCGTAAATAGGCTTCCATGAATGGATCCAGGTCACCGTCGAGGACTGTCTGCGTATTTCCTGATTCGTGCTCCGTCCGGTGATCTTTTACCATTTGATAGGGGTGCAGGACATACGAGCGGATCTGGCTCCCCCACTCGGCTTTGGTGTATTCACCGCGCAGGACCGCCCGTTCCTCCTCCTTTTCGGCCTGCTTCAACTCCAGCAGGCGCGCTCGTAAGATCCGCATCGCAAACTCGCGATTCTGAGTTTGCGAGCGCTCGTTCTGACAGGTCACAACGATCCCCGTGGGGATATGGGTAATGCGGACAGCCGTGGCATTTTTCTGGACGTTTTGTCCGCCCGCGCCCGACGACTTGTAAACATCCACTTTGATGTCACCGGGATCGACCTCGACTTCCGCTTCATCCATCGAAGCCTGGGGCAGGACTTCCACCAGCGCAAAGGAGGTGTGCCTGCGGTGTGCAGCATCGAACGGGGAAAGCCGCACCAGGCGGTGAACACCTTTTTCAGAGCGGAGATATCCAAACGCATATTCGCCATTCACAGCGATGGTGACACTCTTGATGCCCGCCTCTTCGCCTTCGGTCAGGTCAAGGATTTCCGTTTCATATTCACGCGCCTCCGCCCAGCGCAGATACATGCGTTCGAGCATGGCTGCCCAATCCTGGGAATCTGTCCCACCCGCGCCTGCATGAATGGCAAGGATGGCGGAGTCACGATCGTACTTTCCCGAAAGCATCGCGGTGAAGGAGCGCTTCTCCAATTCCGCCTCGATCGCAGAGGTTTCCGCTTCGAGTTCAGCACGCAGACCCTCATCACCCAGCTGGGCAAGCTCGAGTGTGTCACTTAGATGGCGCGCAAAGTTGCGCCATGAATCGACTTCTGCCTTGACGGCATTGTACTGTTTCATCACCTGCTGTGCTTGGGAAGGGTTGCCCCAAAAATCGGGAGCCTCTATTTCTTTTTCGAATTGGGAGAGTTTAAGCTCTTTCGACGCGAAGTCAAAGACGCACCAGTAACTGGCGGAGTAAGTCCTCGGCCGACTGTAAACGATTCACAAGGTCCTGCATGTTTCCTCCAAAGTTATATTGCTCCAGCCACCGTCCTCGGCGGCATGAACGAGCGCCGGGGACGGCGCTCTGAGCAATAGTTAGTTATTGACCCAGGATGCCCTGAACAAAAGCATCCGGATCAAAAGGCATTAAATCTTCGGTCCGTTCACCCAGCCCGGCGAACAAAATGGGCAAGCCAAGCTCGCGCTGAATGGCAAATGCCATGCCGCCGCGCGCGGATGAATCGAGTTTCGCCAGGATCACGCCCGTTACCCCGACGGCTTCCTTGAACGCCTTTGCCTGCTGCAGGGCATTCTGGCCCGTTGTGGCGTCGAGCACCAGCCAGACAGCCTGCGGCGCGCCCGGCAAAGCCTTCCCGATCACACGCTGGACCTTCTTTAATTCCTCCATGAGGTTGAAACGCGTGTGCAAGCGGCCGGCTGTATCGATGATGACAAAATCCAGGCCGCGCGCCGCACCGGATTGGACCGCGTTGAACGCGACCGCGCCCGGGTCCGACTCGGGCGCACCGGCGATCACATCCACCTTCAGCCGGTCTCCCCAGACTTGCAGCTGATCGACCGCCGCGG
Organism: Anaerolineales bacterium; assembly: GCA_016932715.1. Taxonomy (GTDB): domain Bacteria; phylum Chloroflexota; class Anaerolineae; order Anaerolineales; family Villigracilaceae; genus Defluviilinea. The sequence goes on along the minus strand of JAFGCG010000090.1, from coordinate 23,489 downwards.
CACGGAATGTATCGGCCGCGCCGAAAAGCAGAGTCTTCCCATCAGATTGAAAACGCTGTCCCAGCTTGGCGATCGTGGTCGTTTTCCCGGAGCCATTCACACCGACCACCATAATGACAGAGGGTTTGTTCTCCCAGTGGAGAGTTGGCGCGGGATCGAGCCTGGCACGCAGCTCGGCTCGGAGCGCCTCCGAAAGCTCCTCGGAGCGGGTCAAGCCCCGGCTTTGGACGAGGCGCTGAAGCGATTCTACGATTCCGGTTGTGGTCTCGATCCCCACATCCGCCTGAATGAGGAGAGTCTCCAGATCCTCCCATGTCTCCTGGGTGATTTCGGTAGCGCCAAGGAACGTCGCAAGGCGTCCAAACGCCATCTTGCTCGTTTTCGCCAGCCCATGTCTCCATTTTTCAAGGATATCAACCATGACGGGCGATTATATCATGGGGGTTTCTATGTTATACTCGCTTTTCGATTGAGGGCAAGCTCAAATTATTGGTTGCTTCAAAGAATACGCCTGAAAAGGCAAAACAAGGTATATGATCATGCCAAATGAACCGATTCACGTTACCGACGCCGCATTCGAGCAGACTGTTCTGCAGTCGTCCATCCCTGTCATCGTCGATTTTTGGGCGCCCTGGTGCGGTCCCTGCAAGATGGTTGCCCCGACCCTCGAGAAGCTGGCAAACGAATACGAAGGAAAGATTTTAGTCGCAAAGGTAAACACCGACGAAAACCCTGAATGGATGATGAAGTATGGCATTCAGGGAATTCCGACGATGTTGTTCGTCTCCAATGGAAAAATCATCCATCGGCAGGTAGGTGCTTTACCAGAACGGATGTTGCGCGATGTTGTCACACAGTTTATGGAGGCCGTCAGTCAAGCGTAGCCCCACAAGGAGGCCCTGATGAAAAAGACCGTTGTTGTTGCTTCGATATTCGCAATACTGCTCAGCGCTTGCAGCCAGATCCCCGGGTTCAGTCCCACGCCTGCAGCCGGACCAACCGTGGACACAGCAGGAACCTCGGATGCACAATTCCAGACCGCTGTTGTGCAATCGTTGACGGCGCAACCTACGCTTCCGGCTGATTCCGCTATCGATACAGCAGTTCTCCCCGTAGAACCCTCCGCCACGGACACCGCCATCGAGACCTTCACGCCGTTCGCGACCGTCGCGCCATTCTCCGACCTGACGACAACTCCGGCAACCGCAACGAGCGGGCCCGAACCGAGCGCGACCGGACCAGCAAATGGAACAACCACAGCCACTCTGGCGTCTAATCCATTAACGGCTTCTCCCACCCTGGGCATACGCAAGTATGGAACCCAGCCGCCGGAAGTTCCCTTTGCCCATGTCATCCTGGTCAACAAGGCTAAAGCGGAAGCTTATATCTCCTTGCAGGTGACAATGCCCGACGGTAAATATTCCATTATCGAGTATCCGGTGGAAGGAACGATAAAAATCAAGGCGCCCGTCGGGTCCTACCTTTATGTCGCCTGGGTAGGCGGCAACAAGATGATCGGCAACTTTCGACTTCATACGAATGAGGATATTGTGATCACCCTTTATAAAGATAAAGTTACTGTTAAATAGGAACAAACGATCTCTCGAACCAGTTCAAGGTTAATCTATTGATGAAACGAAATGTACTTGTCATCAGTGCAGCGATCCTGCTTGCAGGCGCCTGCGCTCCGCAAGCAGCGCCGACCATGAATCCGGCGGATATTCAAGCAACTGCTCAGGCGGCCGCCTTTACCATGGTGGCTCAGACTCAGCAAGCCTTGCCGACCAATACCCCTATCCCACCAACAGAGACGGCAAGTCCAGCCCCGTCACCAACAGAGGCTGCCCCTGCTTTGCCTACCCAGGAAACGCCTTTGCCCGGCGTACTGCTTCCAGGTGCTTTGCCAACATTCACGCCACAATCCCCCTCCGGCTCCGGCAGCAACCAGGATCCGTGTAATCAACCCCTGACCTCCTGGCAGGGCAAGACAGCGCATTTCACCATATCGAACCAGACCAAACCGAAGGGCACGATCATTTTATCCATGTATGTAGAGACGGATATGGGCCAGTGCGGGTACCTGATCATCACCGGCGATAGCTTCAGCGGACCCGCCGGACAATACAGCGCGGGAGCGTTTATCACCGGCAAGAAGAATATGAAATCATTTGGCAGTTTCAGAATTCCTGGAGGCAACTGGAAAATTGTGGTAGGCAATGACAACATTACGGCAGCAGGCAGCTGCTATCCAGACTGCTAACTTAATTAGGAGATATTTACAAAGCATGAAACACTTTTCCACTTTCACCATAATTACCGCCCTCGCCATGATCATCAGCGCATGTGGAGCAGAACCTGTGGCAACGGTCAGCCCGGCAGATATTGCAGGGACTGCGCAAGCAGCTGCTTTTACCATGATCGCAGAGACCCAGGCAGCCATCCCAACAAACACGCCCCTGCCGCCCACCGAAACGCCCACACAGATTCCTTCACCGACGAATACGGTCGAGGCATTACCAACGCTGGCTGTCCTCGCCTCACCAACCACTGCACCGGCTGCCAATACCGGCGGTGATCCCTGCGCGACCAGACCACTCGGTGTGGACATGAAGGGCAAACCAACTATCATCAGGATTTGGAATAACACCAAGACGCCTATTCGGGTATCCATGTATCTCAATGAGACTGCCCTGGGCGCCTGCGGGTATCGGTCCTATGATATTCCCAAGAATGGCGATGTCGTGATCACGGATCTGGTCTACGGCTGCTACAACCTGTGGGCATGGAACACTTCAGGCAAGCCCAATTTCAATTCCAACGGTTATGGCTGCGTCAATAATCCCGACAAATGGACATTTGAAGTCAGGACGGGCTCCATCAAATTCACGGGTCCATAAATCAAGCAATTTGTCTGATATAGAAGAGGTGAGTGTGACGTTACTCACCTCTTCTTTTTTAATCAGGAACAACGGATAGGAACGCAGGAATCACGGCGGGACCATACCCCGCTCAATTCTCTTCACCGGTTCGACTGATGGAAGCAAGGCGCGCGTTCGTCAATTTGACGAGAGCAGTAACGGGTAATCGAATATTGAGTCCTCTCTGCCCTCCCGACACATGGATCTCAGGATACTTCTGAGCAGCGGAGTCGATCACCACTTGAAATCCCTTATTGATCAATGCGAGCGGAGAGATCCCGCCCGCCTGGAGACCAGTCAGTCCTTCGGCTTCCCGCTCCGTCGGCAAATGGACTTTCTTCTCCCCCAGGAATGCAGCCAGCAATTTCAGATCCACAACGTTCGTGCCGGGGATGACCGCCAAAATTGGCTTGCGAGGTTTCTCCACACTGCCGCTCTGCGGCGTGCTTCGCTTGTCGCGCGTGACCACGATGGTTTTGAACACCGTTTCAGGCGGCACATTCAAAAACTCTGCGGTTGCCAGGGCGCCTAATTTCTCGCCAGGGGTCTCGAAGGCCGTGTAGGGAACCTTACGCGCGTCCAGAAAACGGGTGACATTGTTTACAGGGGGCATCTGATATCCATTTGAGTCAGATTTTCTGCATTGTACCGCTTATCGGTGCACGTAGTAAAATACATTCCTATGAAGGCATCCAAGACCGCCGTTCCACTCGAGAGACTGCTGGAACAACTACCCGAAAATTACACTCTGACCGAGAGGGAATTGATCCAGCGCGCCTATCGCGTGGCGGAGGAGGCCCATCAGGACCAGAAGCGTCATTCAGGCGAGCCTTACATCAATCACTGCCTCGCCGTGGCAAGCATTCTGGCCGACCTGCATGTCCCGCCTGAAGTGATCGCGGCCGGACTGCTCCACGACACGGTCGAAGATACCAGCGTTACCCTCAATGACCTGAAAAAGGATTTTGGTGAAACCATCGCCGTTCTCGTCGATGGGGTCACCAAATTGACAAACCTGCCGCGCGTCTCCCGTGACGATCAGCACGCGGAGAAGCTCAACGGCAACAATGGCACGGAACCCTCGGATGCCTCGGCGAACGATGGCACCCTCGGCCGTAAACAGGATCTGGTCTCGGAAACACTGCGCAAGACCTTCCTTGCCATGGGAGATGATGTCCGTGTGGTGATCATCAAGCTGGCGGACCGCCTGCATAACATGCGCACCCTGGGTTTCATGCCCGAACCAAAACGTAAGCGGATCGCAAAAGAAACGCTCGATATTTTTGCCCCTCTCGCCAATCGACTTGGAATCTGGCAGATCAAGTGGGAATTGGAAGACCTGGGATTTCGCTATTTAAACCCGGAAAAATACAAGGAAATCGCCGAACAAATCCAGGAACGCCGCCCGGATCGTGAAGTCCAGATCGAGGCGATCAAAGCCATTCTCTCTGAGTTATTGGAGAGTCATCATATCCAGGCCGAGATCAGTGGAAGACCCAAACATATCTACTCGATCTACAAAAAGATGACCCAGAAGGGAAAGCCTTTCGATCTGGTGCGCGATGTGCGGGCTGTCCGTCTCATCGTCCCGGATGTGCCATCCTGTTACGCAGCCCTGGGCGTCATCCACACGCATTGGCGCCCCATCCCCGGCGAGTTCGACGATTACATCGCTGCACCCAAGGATAATTTTTACCAGTCTCTCCATACGGCTGTCATCTATGATGACAAGCGACCGCTGGAAGTGCAGATCCGTACCACGGAGATGCACGAGAACGCAGAATACGGCATCGCGGCGCACTGGCGCTACAAGGAAGGCACGCACCGCGACAAGTCCTACGAGCAGCGCATCAACTGGCTGCGCAACATGATGGAATGGCGCACCGATGTGAACGACGCCCAGGAATTCCTGGAAGGCATGAAGTCCGATGTCTTCCAGGACCGCGTCTACGTCTTCACGCCGCGCGGCGACATCATCGACCTGTCTGCCGGTTCGACGCCGATCGACTTTGCCTACCACGTCCATACAGACATTGGTCACCGCTGCCGGGGCGCGCGGGTCAACGGAAAACTCGTCCCGTTGTATCAGGAATTGAAAACGGGCGACCAGGTCGAAATCCTGACTGCGAAGCGCGGCGGTCCCAGCCGCGATTGGCTGAATCCAAACCTGGGCCTCGTCAAAACGCAGCGCGCCCGCTCCAAGATCAAAGCCTGGTTCAAGAAACAGGAAGATGAACAGAATCTCGCGCAGGGCCGCGCCACGCTCGAGCGCGAATTGCAGAGGCTCGGCATCACGAACATTAATTTCGAAAAGATGGCGCGCGAACTCGGCTTCAAAATCCCTGACGAGATGTTCATTGCGCTGGGAAATGGCGATCTCGCCGTAAACAAGGTCATCAAGCACCTCTCCGAAGCCGAAGAGACGGCTGACATTCTCGAAGCCACCATTCCTCCGCAGGAGACAAAACTCTCCACAGATGCCGTGGAGGTGGTCGGCTTGAAAGGTCTGCTTTTCACCATGGCGCGCTGCTGCAATCCTATGCCCGGCGATCAGATCGTCGGCTACATCACGCGCGGGCGCGGCGCGACCATCCATCGCCAGGACTGTCCCAACATTCTGCGCCGCAAGGATACGGAGCGCCTCCTGCAAGTGGATTGGGGCAAGGTGGAGCGAACCTTCCCTGTGCATATCACCGTCAAAGCCTATGATCGCCAGGGCTTGATGGGAGACATTTCCACCCTGCTGCAAGCTGAAAATGTAAATATCGCGGATGTTTCGATAAACTTTAACCGCACAGTCGCTGATATAAAACTGGTGGTGGAAATCCGTGATCTCGCGCAGTTGAGCCGTGTGCTCACACGCATCGAAAGCCTGCCAAACGTCCTGGAGGCACAGCGCACAAAACCAGGCTAATAGCTAATTGCTAATCGCTAACAGCTATTAGCAGCAAACCCCAAATTCACCCATATCACAGTATAATCTCGCCGTTTTACCGACTATGACTTTGTTGAGCGTGGACCAGGCGCGCGAGCGCATCCTCTCTAGCTTCCGACCCGTCACCACCGAAACATTGCCGCTCACGGGCTGTTCCGACCGCGTGCTTGCGCAGGACATCGTCGCGGCGAATGACCTCCCTCCTTTCGACAATTCCTCCATGGATGGCTTCGCGGTCCGTGCCGCCGATCTGCTCGAGGCGACGGCCGCTTCGCCGCGCCGCCTGCGCGTGGTCGCCGATATCCCGGCCGGATCCCACCCGACGATTTTCCTCGCCTCAGGAGAAGCCGCCCGCATCATGACCGGCGCTCCCATCCCTGACGGAGCTGATGCGGTTGTCCCCGTGGAAGATACAGACTTCAATAATCGCGATGCAGGGACTCCTGCGCCAGGTGAGGTACAAATCTTCAAGTCAGTCAAAACCGGCGCGAACAGGCGTCCGCGCGGCATGGACATCCAGGCTGGCAACGTTGTCCTCCACAAAGGACGCCTCCTCAAACCGCAGGACCTCGGCCTGCTGGCAACGCTCGGATTTGCGCAGGTACTTGTCTATCGCAAACCGCGCGTCGCCCTATTTTCATCCGGCGATGAATTACTCGCCGCAGATGCGGCGCTCGAGGGGGGCAAGATCCGCGATTCAAACTCCTATACGCTCGCCGCGCTGCTCGAGGAGGCCGGCGCAGACGTGATCCGGCTCGGCGTCGCCAGGGATAATCACGCCGCGGTCCAGGACTTGCTCGACCAAGCCATCGAGCTCGGCGTGGATCTGATCCTTTCCTCAGCCGGGGTCAGCGTCGGCGCGTTCGACTACGTCAAGCAAGTCATCGAATCGAACGGCAACCTGGATTTCTGGCGCGTCAACATGCGCCCCGGAAAACCCATGGCATTTGGCGAATATGGAAAAATTCCATTTATTGGCTTGCCGGGCAACCCGGTCTCAGCCTTTGTCGGGTTCGAAGTATTCGTGCGCGCAGCCATCCAGCGGCTGGGCGGCTCATCGAGCGGAGGCCGGCCAACGGTCCGCGTGCGCTGCGCCGAACAGATCGATTCGGACGGGCGGGAAAGCTATCTGCGCGCCCGGGTCCGCGAGGACGCGGAGCGTGGCATCTTCATCACGGACCTTACAGGTCATCAAGGTTCAGGCAATTTGCACTCACTTGTCCAAGCAAATGCTTTACTAATTATCCCCGCTGGTGTAAAATGCGTGCCTGCTGGTCAGGAACTACAGGCCTGGTTAATCTGAGGAACCTTGGAAAAACGCTTATCACAGCTGGCAATTGCACTCACCGTCATCGGCTTGCTGGTCTCCGTGTACATGACCATCTACGGGGTCACGTCAGACGACCGCATGTGTGTCGGTTCGAAGGATTGTTCGGTCGTGAATGCCAGCCGCTACTCGAAAATAAATATTGCTGCGTACAAGATCCCGGTTGCCGTAGTGGGTGTGGCGGGATACGCGGCGATTTTGGCATTATTACTGTACGAGCAAAAGATCGGCTTCCTGCAGCAGAACGGGTCGCTGGTCTTTTTTGGGCTGGCGCTGACAGGTTTCCTTTTCACGTTGTATTTGATCTATCTGGAAGTTGCCGTGCTTAAGGCATATTGTCCATTTTGCATTGCGTCACAGAGCGCGATGACCCTTATTTTCATTCTCTCGGTCATACGCGTGGTACGACAACCCTAATCCCAGGAGGAAAGCATGCCCCGTATCAAGTGTCATTACGCCGATTGTGTTTTTTTGGATGAAGGCTATTGTAGTGCCGCGGCCGTAGAGATCGATCCAGACACAGGTTGCGCAACATATTCACCGAGCGATGAAGCCGCCGCCGCAGATGAATGGGAGGAAGAGGAGCTGGAAGACTGGGAGGAGGATGATACGGAAGATGAAGATGACGAGCTTTGGGATGAGGAGGAAGACGAATTTTAAGGTCTCATTCCAACCCGATATTTGATCCCGATCATGTAGGGGCGCACGGCAAAGCCGTATTGCGCCCCTACCTTTTATCACAATATTGGTATAACAACACCCCCGCTGCCACCGCCAGATTCAACGAACTGACCCGGCCCTTCATCGGCAGGGAAATCTCCACGTCACAGGCGCTTGTTTGCGCCGCAGCGAGTCCTTTTTGCTCATTGCCCAGCACCAAAATCCAGGGGATTCTGGGAATGAGAGTTTGATAATCCACATCGCCGTGCGCCGATGTGCCGATCAACTGAACATTCCCTTTGCGTGCCCATTTTACAAACTCGTCAAAGGCAGCCTGCACAACCGGCTTCCAAAAAATCGTTCCCATGCTGGAGCGGACCACCGTGGGATGATACAACTCCACACCGCCGTCGAGCAGGAAGAGCGCGTCCGCGCCGACCGCATCCAGCGTGCGGAGGATCGTCCCGACGTTGCCCGGGTCTTGCGGGGCAACCAGCGCCGCGGCAGTCCGGACGGACCCCAGGTCATCCATTGCGATCTGCCTTTGGCGGACGATGGCAAGGATGCCTTGCGGGTTGTCCTTGTCCGCCAGGGATTCCATCACGGAGGCGGAGACCGGCTGAGGCTTCGCCTCGAGCCGCGCGAGCAGGTCACGCGCGAAACTGCTGGTCAGCAGATCCGGCGCGTAGAGCACAGAATCTACATCCCAGCCAGCCTCCATCACCTCACCCACGTGATGGATGCCTTCCACCAGAAACAATCCACTTTCGTGACGCGTTTTCTTTTGGCGCAGAGCCCGCGCCTGTTTGATTAGCGGATTGTTCGGACTGGTGATGAGTGGTTTTTCCATAGCGGTGAACGGAATGTACCTATTGCTCCGGTGGGACGACCGTTAACCTGGCAGTCATCCCCGAGACGATATGCCCTTCCGTCCGGCAAATGATCTGATACTCGCCAGGCTCGGTTGGAGCGGTAAACGTTGTGGTGACGGAACCGCCCGGCTGTAACTCGGTTTCCCAATATACATTGGGAACATCTTCTTCATCGAAAAAATCACCGGCGCTCGTGTCCAGGTTCATAATGACAAAATTATGTACAACCGCCCCATTGTTGGAGGATTTGAATGTGATTTCCTGCCCGGCCGGGACGGTAAACTGGCTGGGTTGGAATTGAAAGTCGGTCATGGTGACATCGATCGTCGTGCTGGCGCCGCCTCCGCCGCCGCACGCGACAAGGCTCAGGTTGAGAAGCAAAGCCGCAACGATAAAGGTTCTCTTCATTCGGTTAGATTCTCCTAAAGATATTTTTCGTCTTCCTATTGTAATATAACTTGGCAAAGGTTTTTGACTTCCTGCCCGGAACATTATGATGTAAACTACCCCAAATTCAATTTGGAGACTTCCATGACATCGCATCCAAAATTCGATCCTTCTGCCCGCGTCATGCTTGGACCCGGTCCCAGCATGACGCATCCGCGCGTGATGCGCGCCTTGAGTGCGCCGACGGTCGGGCACCTCGACCCGGAGCTGCTGGCGCTTTACGCCGAAGAACAGGATTTGCTGCGGACTCTCTTTCAAACGCAAAATGAGTGGACGTTTGCCTTGTCGGGTACGGGCACCTCCAGCATGGAGGCAGCGCTCGTCAATTTGGTGGAGCCGGGGGATGAGGTCTTGATCGCCATCCATGGTTACTTCGGCGAGCGCCTCGCCGATATTGCCGGGCGCGTGGGCGGCAAGGTGGATCGCATTACCCGGCCCCTGGGCGAGATCTTCACAGTGGAAGAAATCGAGTCTGCGCTCAAGCAGAAGAAGTACAAGCTGTTCGCCATCGTTCACGCGGAGACCTCCACCGGCGCGGAGCAGCTGCACATCAAAGAGATTGCCGACCTCGCCCATCAATATGGTGCGCTGTTCTTGCTCGACACAGTGACCTCTCTGGGAAACATCCCACTGAAGGTGGATGAATGGAATGTCGACGCGGCGTACTCCGCCAGCCAAAAGGGACTCGGCGCGCCGGCCGGGCTGGCTCCGATTACCATAGGTCCACTCGCGCAATCGAAAATCGAAAATCGTAAATCGCCAGTCGCCTCTTTTTGTCTCGACTTGAAAGCATATGCAAATTACTGGATGGGCGCGCATGCCTATCATCACACTGCCTCTGCCAACCTGCACTATGCACTAACGGAGGGCTTGCGTGTGATCGTCGAGGAAGGATTGGAGGACACCTTCGCACGACTGCGCGGCAATTCGGAGATGCTCTGGCTCGGTCTGGAAGAGATGGACATGCCTCCGTTCATCCCGCTGGAGTACCGGCTCCCGCCGTTGACCACCGCGCGGGTCCCGGCTGGGGTCGATCCGCACCAGGTCCGGGCGCGGCTGCTGAACGAGTACAACATCGAGATCGCAGCCGGCTTCGGCGCGCTCAAGGACAAAGTCTGGCGCATTGGCTTGATGGGCTATTCGAGCCGCAGAGAAAATGTCACTTTGCTGCTGGGCGCGTTGAGGGAACTTTTGAAGTAATCCGCTGATCGAGCGCAAGCAGTCGAGACCAGAAAATAACTTGAAAATGGAACTTTGAATCCAACTTGTTGGTTTCGATACGCCCGACGAACACGGGCTACTCAACCAACGAATAATTTTAGAAATACTATGTCAACTTTAACTCAGGCAGCCGCCAACAAATACTGGTCATATGCTTTATGGCTGGCAATTTTCACCATTTTGTATAACCTTGCAGAAGGGCTGATCTCCATCTTCTTTGGCATCAGCGATGAGACGCTGACCCTTTTCGGCTTTGGCGTGGACTCGTTCATCGAGGTCATGTCAGGGATCGGCATCCTTGCCATGGTGCTGCGCATCCGGCAAAACCCTGAAACGCCGCGCTCGCAGTTCGAACGGACAGCGCTGCGGGTGACCGGCACGTCGTTTTATCTGCTTGTCGCGGGGCTCGCAATCACTGCCATTTACAACCTCTTCACGGCACACAAACCCGAGACAACATTACCCGGGCTGATCATTTCGATCATCTCCATCGCGGTCATGTGGGCGCTGGTCATGGGCAAGCGCCAGGTGGGACGCACGCTCGACTCCGCGCCCATCCTCGCCGACGCGAACTGCACGATGGTCTGCATTTACATGTCACTGGTTCTGCTGGCTTCCAGCTTGATCTATGAGCTGACAGGTTTTGGATTTGTCGATTCCATCGGCGCGGCAGGATTGATCTATTTCTCGTACAACGAGGGCAGGGAGTCCTTCGAAAAAGCCGCCGGAATGGAAGATTGTTGTGATGACGAAAGTGACGAAAAATCGAAATAACACAAAAATAGAATGTTTTGCTACAATTCATAGGATTAAACGGCTATTCGCAAAGATACCTTTTCGTACGACCATAAAGTATACTGAACCGCAGGCTTTCCAGGAGCCGACTTCCGAAACAAAAGTCCATCTCAAAAGGAGAATACCATGGCAACACCACATATGAGCAAGACTGAGCTTGTCGACGCGATCGCAGGTCAGAGCGGCGTAGATAAGAAAGAGGTCAAAGCCGTTCTGGAGACTCTCACCGACATTGTCTACAAAGAGCTCAAGGCACAGCACGAAGTCGTGCTCCCGGGTCTGGTAAAGCTGACCCTCGTCACGAAGCCCGCCACACCCGAACGCGAGGGGATCAATCCCTTCACGAAAGAACCGACCATATTCAAAGCCAAGCCCGAGCGCAAAGTGATCAAACCTCGCCCGGTCAAGGCACTCAAAGACGCTGTGTAACCCTGCCTGCCCAGACACAACCTAAAGGCCCCGCATCGCCGGGGTCTTTGTGCATATGGCTGTGATGAAAGAAGACATAATCAGCTGCAGAGTCTCGCCAGGCAAAAATCCGCAGCGAGCGGAAGCATGTGCGTGATCACAAATGCAGGGGTGTTTCTGGCAGATGAACCGGTGATATAATCTGCCCGTCCGTAGTTACGAAGTGCCGCCAGGCAGCGGCAGGAGCATAGAAATGACAGATATCCTGTAGTCAACCAAGTTTTAGGGCACCACACGCTGTGATACTTCGATTCCAGCCGAGGGCTTGCCCTCGGTTTTTGTTTTTAAAACGCAGGGGCGACTCACCCATCTCATCTTCCGTCACAACGGACCCAGACGGGTCGCCCCTGCGCCGAATAATAAATATGAATATAAATCCGACCCTCTATCCCGATGTCAATGAAATATTGAATCTCCTTCTGACCCACGTGCGGGAGATCCTCGACGACCAATTTATTGGCATGTACCTGCATGGCTCGCTCGCCAGCGGCGGCTTCGATGAACACAGCGACATCGATGTGATCGTCGTTACGGCTGGAGATATTTCAGACGAAGCTTTTTCGGCTTTGAAGGAAATGCATGACCAGATCACAAAGATCGACTCGCCCTGGGCGATCCAACTGGAGGTTTCCTACATTCCACAGCGCGCGCTGCGCCGCTTCGACCCGGCGAATAAGCTTCATCCGCACATGGATAGAGGCAACGACGAGATGCTTCACATCATGGCTCACGAAAGTGACTGGATCATCCAGCGTCACATTTTGCGCGAGCGCGGGGTCATCATCACAGGACCTGACCCGAAAACCCTGATCGACCCGGTCTCGCCGGATGACCTGCGACAAGCTGTTGTGGATGTTCTGCCACTATGGCTCGCTCCGATCCTGAGCAACCCCGCCGAAATCAACAAACGCGGCTATCAATCCTTTTTCGTCCTTTCGCTTTGCAGGATGTTATACACACTGAAACATGGCGAGATCCTTGCCAAGCATGCAGCCGCAGAATGGGGCAAAGAGAATCTCGATCCGCGCTGGAGGCCCCTGATCGAACGCGCGCTGATCGGACGTCAGCATCCGGGTTCGGATGCTGACCCCGACGACATCCATGGGACATTGGACATGATGCAATATGTGCTGTGCCAGGTCAAACCAACTCCTTATCCGGATGTAAATGAAGTGCTGAATTTACTTCTCTTGAACGTGAAGGAAATCCTGGGCGATCAGTTGATTGGCATGTATCTTTACGGCTCGCTCTCCAGCGGAGAATTCGACCCCGCGACGAGCGACATCGATTTTCTTGTGGTCACAGCCCATTCGCTTTCAGAAGGTAAAATGTCTGAACTCGAGGCGCTGCACACTCGTCTCTGGGCGACCGGACGGAAATGGGCATCCAAACTGGAAGGCTCATACGTCCCCAAAGAGCTGATCCGGCGTCACGACCCGGATGGCGCGCCCTGTCCGACTGTCAATGAAAGAGCTTTTTTCGTGGACAAACGCGGCAGTGACTGGATCATCCAGCGGCACGTTGTCCGCGAGCACGGCGTCGTGCTGGCTGGACCAGACCCAAAGACCTTGATCGACCCCGTTACCTCTGATGACATTCGCGAGGCGGTCCGGGGAATCCTGCAGGATTGGTGGTTCCCGATGCTGGATGATCCCTCCTGGCTGCGCGATCATGGCAGCGAATATCATGCCTTTGCCATTCTCACGATGTGCCGCGCCCTGCACACGCTCGAACACGGGACGATTGTCTCGAAACGGGCAGCCGCAGGATGGGCGCAGGACAAACTTAGTGAAAGATGGAGACCCGTGATCGAGCAGTCCATTCGCTCCCAGAAGCCTGGTATGGCACAAACCGATTTACTCAACGAGGCTCTGGAATTAATTCGTTACATGAAGGAAACTGTAAACACATGAACACATCCCGCTTCAAAATTATTTCCCCTGCCGGTCTGATCGACTATCGCGAGCGCGCCGGTGAAATCGCCGATGCATCCTGGCCGGAGTTTATGCTCCATGATCCGGTTGCGAACGACAACTGGCACGAGTTGTTCGATCGCTTCGTCGATTATCAATTTGCCCTGCTCGACACAGAAACAAACCGGATGGCAGCGATGGGCAACAGTCTCCCTTTTTACTGGGACAGAGACGTTTCCGACCTCCCGGAAGGCGGCTGGGATTGGGTCTTCCTCAAGGCAGTGGAGGATCACAAACAGGGTATCACACCGAATATTCAGTCTGCCATACAAATCGCCATTCACCCTGACTACCAAAACCAGGGACTAAGCACCCGGATGGTTCAAGCCATGCGCCTCATCGGACAATCCCAGGGCTTTAAATTTATGGGCGCACCGGTGCGACCAAGCCAAAAGAGCACCTACCCATTGATCAGCATCGACGATTACATCCGCTGGACGGACGACGAAGGCTTGCCGTTCGACGCCTGGCTGCGGGTCCATGCACGCATGGGAGCAAAAATCGTCAAGCCCTGCCACAATGCCATGACCATTCCCGGCACCCGCCTCGAATGGGAGGCCTGGACCGGCATGAAATTCCCGCAAAGCGGACAGTACGTCATCCCCGGGGCGCTCAACCCCATGGAGATGGATATCGAAAAAGATGAAGGCATCTATATCGAGCCAAATGTATGGATGGTCCACGAGATTGGGTAGCGTATAATTGCCGGCATGAAATGTTTCCGTTGGCTGGCGTTCAGTATGGCTTTCCTTCTACTGGGATGCCAGCCAGCCATGTCTTCCGTCACAATCCTTGACAAGGATAAGACCCTCACGCTTCAAACGGATGAGCGCATTCCTTCTGCGTTGCTAAATCAGGCGGGAATCACGCTAAATTCCAACGACCGCGTTCTCCTCAACGGACTTGCCGTCACGCCCGACCAACCAATTCCCAATCTACCAACTACCAATTCCCCAATCACTCTGCAAATCCGCCGCGCCGCCAGCCTAACGATTATCACCGCGGATGGAGAACAAAAACGACAGTCGTCTGCGTTCACGGTTGGAGAAGCATTGGCAGAGGCATCCATTTGGCTACGCGCAGGAGATGAAGTCGCGCCCGCACTGGAGACGCCAATCACAGAGGGAATGACAATCACCGTCACAGGTCCGCGCAGCCTCACCGTCAGCGTGGATGGAAAAACGGTCCAGATCCAATCGTCGGCGCGGACGGTTGGCGAGGCGCTGGCTGAGGCCGGGATTCCGCTCATCGGGCTGGATTACAGCCTTCCGGCGGAGAAGGACCCGCTCCCCTCCGATGGGCAGATCCGCCTGGTGCACGTCCGCGAGTCTCTCATCCTGGCGCAGAAGCCCATCCCTTTCGAAAATGATTTTCAAGCCTCAGCCGATGTCCCGCTCGATCAAACCCAGATCATCCAACCCGGCGAGAATGGACTCAGCGTCCAGCGCATCCGCGTCCGCTACGAAGACGGAAAGGAAATCTCGCGCCTGACCGAAGATGAAACCATGGTGCGCCCACCGCAGACCCGCATCCTGGCGTATGGGACGAAGATCGAAATCAAAACGACGGTGGTGGATGGGGTCACCATCGAATACTGGCGGGCAGTGCAAATGTACGCCACCTCCTATTCCCCATGCCGCTCAGGCGGCGACCGATGTTACTCGGGCACCTCGAGCGGCAAGAGCCTGCGAAAAGGCATGGTGGGTCTGCGCTACAGCTGGTATCTCAGCATGCAGGGCCAGCGGCTTTACATCCCCGGCTATGGGTTTGCCACGGTGGAGGATGTCTGCGGCGGGTGTGTCGGCAAGCCGTGGATCGATCTGGGGTACAGCGACAACGATTATGAACAGTGGAGTTCCTGGGTCACTGTGTATTTTCTGACACCCGTCCCTGTGAATGTGGTTTATGATTTGCAATAACTCGCGCATTGAGTGCTACGCAAACGAAACGCGCTTCGACTGAGAGCTATGCCCTCTGCGCAGCGCGAGGACCCTATTTATGACCAGACTTCAAAAAGTGCTTTTATCCTTCCTGCTGGTAATTGCTTGTTTTCTGGTCCTGGGCATTCGGGTATGGCGCGGAAGATGGCAGCAGCCGTTGGGACCGGCCCTGCAAATCCGAACCGCGACTCCGTTCCAGATGCCTCCAACCTGGACGCCTGATGCCAGCACGATCGGAACGCTGCAGGTTTTGTCCACAGTTCCTCCCTTTTGGGAGACGCCGTCTGTCTCAACCCAGACAGTCAACACCGGCTTATGCGGCGCGCCGCCGGTGATGAACATCCTGGCGATCGGCGCCGATACGCGCGGGAACAATTACACCTATGGCCTGGCAGATGTCATTCGCCTTGTGCGCGTGGACTTTGTGAACCCAAAAGTAACCGTCCTTGAGATTCCGCGTGACTTGTGGGTGGAAATTCCCGATATTGCAGATAACCTCGATGGCCAGGACCACGAAAAACTCAATCAAGCCTATCTTTATGGCAATCCCGGAATGGGATACACGGATGACCCGGCGCAGGGTCCGGGCCTGCTGGCGCGCACGCTGATGCTCAACTTTGGGGCGCAAATCGATCATTACGCTGCGGTCAATATGCGGACGTTCGAAAAAATCATCAACGCGGTTGGCGGTATCGATGTTGCCCTGCCCAAACCTGTCGATGGGCGTACACTGGATGACATGAACAGCCGTCTTCTTTTCCCGGCTGGCACACATCACCTCAACGGGACCCAGGCACTTACCCTGGCGCGCGTCCGCATCAAAGGCGGTTTTGCGCGTGCCGAAAACCAGAACATCGTGCTGTGCGCCCTGCGTGATAAACTCATCAGCCCGGCTGTGGTCACCGACATCCCGGATCTGATGCGCGCATTCCAGGGCGCGATCCAAACCGATCTGAGTCCCGAACAACTCAGTCAACTGGCTTGTATTGGCACGCAGATTCCCTCGGGCAATATCATTTTTGCCAACTTCCCCGCCGAACATTTCAAGCAGACGCGCATCTATGACCCGGTCTTCAAATCAAGGATTGCCATTTTGGACGTAGACTTCGATGTCCTCCGCGAGTACATCCGCCGGTTCAACGCCGGCACGTGGCCCAGTCAGGCACTCGCACGACCGATGGACCAGGCGGAAGAAGAGGCAGCGTTTTGTCCATGAATGAAATTCCGCCGCTCAACGCCGCAGCCCTGCTCAAGCGCCATGGCCTGCGCGCCCACAAGGGCCTCGGGCAAAATTTTTTGCAGGATCCACTGGCATTGGAAAAGATCGTTGCCGCGGCTGAGATCCAGCCCACGGACACGGTGTTGGAGATCGGTCCCGGGCTCGGCAGCTTGACGCGCTATTTAGCCGTTTCGGCGAAGGAGGTCGTTGCGGTCGAACTGGACGAGCGCCTGATCCCGCCATTGAAAGCGGTTCTGGCCCCTTATCAGAACATCCGTTTAATGCACGGCGACATCCTGAAGCTTGCCCCGACAGATCTGATCACAGAAAGGGATTACATTGTCGTCGCCAATATCCCCTATTACATCACCTCGGCCGTCATCCGGCATTTATTGGAGAATGAACCAAAACCGCGCCGGATTGTGTTAACCGTCCAAAAGGAAGTTGCTCAGCGGATCTGTGCGAAGCCCGGCGATATGAGCCTGCTGGCGTTGAGCGTCCAGATCTATGGCAAACCGCGCAGCGCGGCACACATTCCCGCCGAGGCATTCTTCCCTGCGCCAAAAGTCGACTCGGCCGTGTTGTGTGTGGATATTTACCCTGCCCCTCTCGTCAAAAAGGAATTGCTCGAACCCTTCTTTAAACTTATCAAAGCAGGTTTCAGCCAAAAACGCAAGACGCTCCGCAATTCGCTGTCCTCCGGCTTGCACATCGCCCCTGCACAGGCGGCAGAGGTCCTCACGCAGGCAGGCATCGATCCGCAGCGCCGGGCGGAAACGTTGAGCATCGAGGAGTGGGAAAGGTTGAGTAGTTTGGTAGTTTGGTAGTCTTATAGTCTCATGGTCTTATAATCGCATGATCGGCAAGGCACGCGACTATCCGACTATCCGACTATTCGACCACTGCCTGCGGAGGTCGCGGTAGTGCCACCAGACATCCCAGATCCGCACGGCCGCTTCGAGTTGGATCCTCAGCGACATCTTCGACTCTCCCCAGCGCCGGTCCGCAAAATGGATGGGGGTTTCCGTGATTTTGTATCCCATCAGGTAGGCAACATACGCCATTTCGACAAGGAAGATATAACCGTTTGAGCGGATGCGATCGAGCGGCATATTTTGCAGAGCGGCGCGGCGCCACATCCGGTAACCGGTCGTGACGTCACGCAACGGAAATGCCAGAATGGTGCGCGCGTAGTAATTGCCAAAGGCCGAAAGGAATTTTCGCCAGGCGGGCCAGCGCTCATCGAGCGAACCACCTTTTATATAACGGGAGCCGATCACCACGTCGCAGGAGGCGATCTGCCGCGCCATCTCGGTCAATACGGCCGGGTCGTGGGAAAAGTCGGCATCCATTTGAACGACTATTTCGGCTCCCAGATCAAATGCTTTTTGAAACCCTTCCATGTAGGCTGAGCGCAAACCCAGCTTTCCGAGGCGCTGCAGAACAAATACTTTGCCGGCGTGTCGGTTCGACAATTCCTCTGCCAGCTGGCCTGTACCATCCGGGCTGTGATCATCGACCACCAGGACCGAGAGATCGAGCGGAAGCGATAATAAAGCGGAGACCAGCCTGGGCAGGTTCTCCGCTTCGTTATATGTCGGTAAGACTATGGTGATACGCATTAGTACTTGGTCAGGAGATCCTTCTTCAGTTGATCAACACTGGAAAAACGACCAAACACGGAAGGAACTTCGGAGATTTGGATCGAGAGACGATCGGAGCGCTTCGACGCCTGTTCGCGGTCTTTGATGGGATAGAAATAGTCCAGGGATTGTTCCAGCCGGGAACGGATGCGCTCCTGAAAGGGCGCCAGATGTGCGGGAGGCACAATCACCACGAAATCGGTCGGGCTGAGATGGCCGATGAAGTCTTCCGCGGAGACGGTCTCCTTCGCGGAGCTGGTCTCCTTCATGGTGTTTTGGATCATCAGGCTGATGGCGCGTAACACATCATCGGAGGCAACGAACCCATAGGACTCCCGAAACGAATCCAGATGGTTGATGCAGATGTGCAGCAATGCCCATCCATTTTTGTGGATCGCTTCGGACAGGCGCTCCTCGACCAGCGGCCCCTCAGGCAACCCGCTGACCGGATTGGTCAACGATCCCTGGCTGACCCGCTTGAGCGCGTTGCGAACACGCAGCCGCAGTTCCTGGACATCGAAGGGCTTGGTGATGTAGTCATCCGCGCCGACTTCGAAGCCCTGCAAACGGTCGATGCGCTCGCGCTTCTCCGTCAGGAAAATGATGGGGATTTCATTCGTACGCCGGTCGGTGCGGACGCGCCGGGCGACTTCGTAGCCATCGATATCCGGCAGGCGAATGTCAAGGATGATGAGATCCGGGAGGACTGTCTGGGCGGCGCGGACACCGTCTTCGCCCCAGTTGACCGTGAACACTTCATAGCCCTGAACGCGAAAATACGCGTTCAACATCTCGGCAACATCGAGGTCGTCTTCAACAATGAGAATCTTGGATTTGGCGTCTGCCACGGTAAGCCCCTGTTATGAAATAGGTTCTTTTTGAATGATGAATTCACAAACTGCATCGCCAACCGCGACGCACTTTGACTCGTTGACACGGAACTCATTCCCGCCTGAAACCCACTTGAGAGACTCCTGCAGGAGACCCGTTGCTATGTAGCAAACCGGCTTATCGACGTTGGTGCGTCCCCAACAGACAGGACATTTATGGATCGTCCAGATAAACTCCGCATCCCTTTCTTCCACTGTGCTGTATTGGTCGCTGAGCTGGGAGAAAATCTTTGCAAAGGCCGGCAGGCCAATACGAAGCTTGGATTGGAGCGGCAGGACAACAAAAGCCAGGTCGGCCGCGCCCGCCAGAGCGCCGAAGTTCTTCAAGGCGTCAGAGAAGGTCGCGCGCCCGGCACGCAGAGCCAGGCCCCGGCCGCCGCGCGGACCGTACATCTCCTCCAGCGCAACACCCAGGGCAGAGAGTTCGGCAAAATCGAAGCCTTTATCCAAATTATCCGCAGGATAATTCTCAATGTAGTAGTTCAGTCCCGCCAGATTAAGAATGGCATTGAGTCCATTCCTACCCATCACCTCTTCCAGTGACTTGATAATGATCAAGCCAAATTTATTGGGGTAGTACAGGCCGGCCTTTTGAATAGGGCTCATAGAATGACTCCGCTAAATAAGTTTCGACAGGTCTTCGGTGGCACGGCGCATGTCCAAAAAGATCAGACCTAACTTCGCCTGTTCACGCGCGAGTGCTGTCAGAACGGCCTCTTCCCCTACCGACATGAGAACCACATATCCCTTTTCCCCTTTGATATAAACCTGCTCCAGGGAACCGCGTCCCAACTCTGTGGCAATTCTTTCACCCAGGGATAACATGGCGGCTGACATCGCGGAAACGCGATCTTCTTCGACGCCCTGAGGCAAGGCAGAAGCGATGCTGAGACCGTCCACGCTCACGACGGCGGAGGCCTCGATATCCGGTGATGAGGCTTGTAGCTCGCGCAGGCGGTCTACCATTTGTTGAGTACGTGACTTTGACAAGACAACCCTCCTGCATGGAGTTGATGACCAGCGATTTTGCCAACTATGTGAATAAATTGAAAGTACGGAGACACCTGCATGATTTGCTATGAATTGCCAAGCAATTCAAAATCACGCCAAGTGCAAGTGTAATTTAGCATAGTGGAGGAAAAGTGTCAAGCCAAGGCGCTCAAAAATGGGCCGGACACTAACAGAAATGTAAACATCACCGTGCTATAATCGCCGGACGGTACAAGCCAATGATGAAAAGATTTTGCCTTTTCCTGTTGATTGCCGATCTTCTGTTGACGCTGGCGCCCGGCCAAGGTGCGGCGGCACAGGGACCAGCCAGCGCGGAAGAGCCGGAAAGCGGCGCGGTCGTTTGTGTGCCGGCTGTGTACGAGATTGCGCCGGATGATTGCCTTCCATTGGGACCTTCCATATACATCACCGAAATGGCAAAGCTGGGGCTAACATTCCCGCCGCGATCCCTGCCTGCCTACAGGCCGGATCCAGCGCTGACGCAGCTTCCTTATCGTTACTTCAAATTGGAAGAAGACATTGTGCCCATCCTCAGCGGACCGGCTGGCAATGACACAGGCCAGTACTTCCAACCCGGGTTTGTCTATGTATCCTACGTGGATCGCGTGGAATCGCACGGCGTCTATTATCTGCTGCAAAACGGCGGCTGGATCCCGGGAAAGGGCGCGCGCATTGGCGATTATCCGAGATTTCAGGGACTTCAATTTAAATCCACTCCGCACAATGCCTTTGCATGGCCCCTGCCAATTCAGAGCTGGGATATCCCTATCCACCGCGCGCCCGGCTATAACTCGCCTGTAACCGGGGAAACCCTTTCCGCCCTCGCCGAGATGGTTCAGGTATACACGACACAAAACGCGGATGGCATGGACTGGAATATGATCGGTCCCGACCAGTGGGTGGAGGCGCGCCTCCTGGCAACAGTCACGCCGAATACGACCCCGCCCGAAGGAGTGACCACGGGCCGCTGGATCGACGTTGATCTGGCAGAACAAACACTGGCCGTCTATGACAATTCCCAATTGGTCTTTGCCACCGTCATTGCTACTGGTCTCGAACCGTTCTGGACCCGCCCCGGGTTGTTCCAGATCTATCAGAAAAAAGAAGCCGAGACGATGCGCAATAACGACCCGACCGATTACTATTATCTGGATAACGTCCCGTGGACGATGTATTTTGACAAGGCACGGGCGCTGCACGGCGCGTACTGGCGCACACAATTCGGATTTCCCCAGTCACATGGCTGTGTCAACTTATCGGTTGGTGATTCACACTGGCTTTTCAACTGGGCGCATGAGGGCGATTATGTGTACGTTCATGATCCTTCAGGCCTGACCCCAACCGATCCTGCGCTCTATCATGACTGGGCGTATTGACATTGGTTGGTGCGCATGGTAAACTACTGCCCGCTTGTTAGGAAGAAGGGTCCCGTGGTGTAGCGGCCTAACATGCGGCCCTGTCAAGGCCGAGATCGCGGGTTCGAATCCCGTCGGGACCGCACCAAGTAAATTTGGGTAGACAGACACCCTGGAATAGGTTCCAGGGTGCCGTCGTTTTAATTGCAATCGTCAGAAGATTCGGGACGGGCATCGCGTCTCACTCATGCCGGCACTGAACATTCTATCGCTGGCTGGTTAGCCACCGTTGAAGGTTTCCGATATCAAGCGCGCAAGTATTGACAATCTCCCGCCCGAATCTGTCGATGTGACCCTAGACATTGCTAAGATTCCAGACCCGTGCTTCACTACCGGACAGGTTTTGTGGCGTCATGCGTTTTTTTACCACACACCTGCCCCGGGCGCAGGTGCCGGGGAAGGGCACGAAGTATCACGAAGTGAGAGCCTTAAGATTTGCCTTTGTGCCCCTTCGTGACCTTCGTGGTGAGGATCTTGAATTTTGTCCGGCAGCAAAACCCGCGCAGAAAAAAACAGGTGGCAGAAGCGATGAGGGTCCTGCTGAAAACATATTTCACCTAAAATAAAAAAGGTTGGACACTGAGTAGAGGCAATCAGTCAGTCCAGGGGACTTTTGACAGCCATCGCCCCGCGTTGAAGGACATGGGTATAGATCATCGTAGTCTTGACATCCCTGTGACCAAGTAATTCCTGGACCGTGCGGATATCGTAACCATTCTCAAGGAGATGGGTAGCGAAGGAATGGCGGAAAGTATGAGGACTGACAGACTTATCGACTTTGGCAAGGCGAGCGGCATCTTTGATCGCACGCTGAAGGACACTCTCATGGAGATGATGGCGCATGACTTTTCCAGTTTTAGGATCGACGGAACGCTGATTAGCCGGAAAGACATATTGCCAACCCAGCTCACGATTCGCATTGGAGTATTTTCGTTCGAGTGCATAGGGAAGGTGAACTTCACCGTACCCCTCGCGAAGATCCTGTTGATGAAGGGCGTCAACTTTTTGAATATGGAGCTTGAGGGCGAGGAGAATACTTCTGGGCAGGGGAACCGAGCGGTCGTTTTCGCCCTTGCCATCGCGCACAATGATCTGACGATTGGCAAAATCAATATCCTTGATCCGCAGTCGCAGACATTCCATGAGCCGGAGACCGGAGCCGAACAGAAGTTGTACCATGAGCTTGGGTATGCCATTCATTTTCCCAATGATCGACATAGCTTCCGCCTTTGTCAGCACCGTGGGCAACCGTTCCGGCTTTTTAGCACGGACAATGTCCGTGGGAAATTCAATATCTCTGAGAAGTACGTTCCGGTATAGGAAGAGAATAGCGCTCAGGGCTTGGTTTTGGGTAGAAGCTGCCACATTTTGATCGTTAGCCAGGTATATAATGAACGCCTGGATTTCAGGCATGCCCATCTCGGCAGGATGACGTTTGTGGTGGTAGAGAATATAGCGCTTACACCAGTCCGCATAGGTTTGTTCCGTGCGATAGGAATAATGCTTGGTGCGGATAGCGTCGCGCAGTTGGTCAAGTAATTTCCTCCCTTTTTGGGCCGACGATACATTTTGTGTAGAAGAGTCCTGTGCTGGCATATTTATCCTCCCTGCGCAGTACAACTGGATGCTGATATACTGTGCAAAGCAGATTATACCAGCCTTGCAAACTAATTCCTAAATTAATTTAGGGGATTAGTTTGCAGAGAGAATTTGTAATATAAAAGCAGTTGGATTTGATTCAAACTAACCATAGTT
>JAFGCG010000089.1 GCA_016932715.1 Anaerolineales bacterium | reverse complement strand
GTTTTATTGCTCTGTTGATTGGAAGACAGGAGGAGTGTGTCTTTTTAACAATCGAGATTTACAAGAGCTACACTTGCAGAATCACTGATTCTTTGGGCTTTTGTGGTAGGGAGACATTATCATGAGATACGTTCATCCATTCCGCAGTCGCTCGATTTCCAGAAATCTGGCGTTTGGGCTTTTATTTGCGCTTGGGGGAGTGGCAGCGCTGGTTTTATTCGTGAATTCAGTGCTCTTTTCCCATTGGGCCCGGGTCGAGTTAGATACTAAAATCGACGCGGATCTTCTGGAGTTAACGGAAAGTCTGTCCTTGCCGATCTGGACGTATGATAGCGACCATGCTCAGGCGATCGGCAGTGCCTATGTCCGTGACGAGTTAGTTGCTGAATTAGATATCATGCCGCATACCGGTCCCCCTTTTTTTACGTACAAAAAGCCTGGAGAAACGGAGATGATTTCGAAAACAATGCCGATTACCTATCAAGGGCAACAGATCGGAACCGTCCGGATTGCGCTGACGCCCCACTATTATACCACAATTAATCGCCGTTTCTTTTGGTACTATACCATTAGTTTGCTTTTGATGGTGGTCATCTTATCGCTCATTTCAGAAGTTGTCCTCCAGCATTTGCTAGCGCGGCCATTTAACCGGTTCATCGAAATGGTCAATGCCTATGCGGCCGGCGATACGCAGGCGTTTACCCGGGAACTCCCTTATATCGGATTCCGGTCCCTGATGGCGGTGTTAAAGCGGATGGGCGGCACCATCCGGGAGCAATTCATGAAATTGCGCCAACTGAACGAAGAGTTGGAAGACCGGGTGCAAGAACGGACACGGTCTCTGGCAACGGCTAATCGGGACTTGTTGCATGCCAAACAGGCGGCGGATGAAGCGCGAAGCGCGGCTGAAGCAGCGAACAGGGCCAAAAGCACCTTCATGGCCAATATGAGTCACGAATTGCGCACGCCCCTCAACGCCATCCTGGGCTACGCCCGCATTCTCAAGCGCCAGGCCGGCGACACCGGCCCTGTGGCCGATGGGGCCGCAATCATTCAGCAGTGCGGCGAGCACCTGCTAACGCTGATCAACGACGTACTGGATCTGGCGAAAGTGGAGGCCGGCAAGCTGGATCTGCACCCTGCTCCGGTGTACCTGCCCGGGTTTCTGCGCCAGATCATCGGCATTATCCAGGCCCGGGCCGAAGCCAAAGGGATTTCCCTGAGCTACGAAGCTCTCTCGCTACTGCCCGACGGCGTGCTGGTGGATGAAACCCGGCTGCGGCAGGTGCTGCTCAACCTGCTGAGCAACGCGGTCAAGTTCACCGCGCGGGGCGGGGTCAGCCTGAGCGTGGAGCGACTGGCTGAAGGGTGCAGCGAGGCGGAAGAAGCCCAGGCCACCCTGCGCTTTACGGTGGAAGATACCGAAGTTGGTATTCCAGCGGAGCAGATGGACCTCATCTTCAAGCCGTTTAAACAAGCGGGCGAACCGGGACTGCGGGCGGAAGGGACCGGCTTAGGGCTGTCCATCAGCCGGCAGACTGTGGAACTGATGGGCGGGCAGATCCAGGTGAAGAGCGCGGCGGGGCAGGGCAGCACCTTCCGGTTTGAGGTGACGCTGCCGGTGATGGCGATCACCGAAGCAGAGCGCCCCATCCCGGCCCACAACATCGTGGGGTACGAAGGCGTGCGGCGTACGATGCTGGTGGCCGACGACAAGCCCTACAATCGCCGGCTGCTGGTGGATATGCTGCAACCGCTTGGGTTCGAGGTGCTTACTGCCGGCGATGGGCAGGAAGCAGTGGATACCGCACTGCAGCAGCGGCCGGATGCCATGGTGCTGGACGTGGTCATGCCGGTCAAGACCGGGATTGAAGTCATCCAGGAACTGCGCGCGCCCGGAATTTCAAAAGACCCTCATCATCGTGGTCTCGGCCAGCGTGATGGGGAACGACCGGGAGAAAAGCCTGGTGGCCGGAGCAGACGCCTTTTTGCCCAAGCCGGTCAACGTGGACGACCTGTTGCATGTGCTGGAAGCCCGCCTGGGTGTGAAATGGATCTTCACCGACGCAGCGCAGGCGGAGGCAGGACCCGCTGAACCCCTGATTGCGACGCCGGACGGGGAGTTGGAGGTGCTGTACGACCTGGCGCTGCGGGGTGATATGCGGCACATTCAGGAACGCGTGATTCTTCTGGCACAGAGGGATGAGAAATACCGACCCTTTGCCGCTAAAGTGCGCCGGCTGGCCGAAGGCTTTGAAACGAAAGCCGTCCTGGATCTGGTCAAGTATGCGATGGAGGAACATGAATGAATGTGACGATGGAGCATGGCCCTCAACTCGGCTCTACGGTCTTACTTATTGACGATGAGCCCGGTAATTTGCGGGTGATGGCGGATCTTCTGGCAAGTCACGGTATTGAGGTGTTGAGTGCGCGCGATGGAGAAGAAGGGCTTGCGCGGGCACAGCGTGTCCTGCCCGACCTGATTTTGTTGGATGTGCGCCTGCCGGGGATCGATGGGTTTGAGACGTGCCGCCGGCTGAAAGCCAATGAAACCACCCGCGAGATTCCAGTGATCTTTATGACAATTGTGACCGGCCCGGAGAAGAAGGTGCAGGGATTCGAAGTAGGGGGTGTGGATTACATCACCAAACCCTTCGAACCGGCAGAAGCTCTGGTCCGGGTTGATAAGCATCTCCGCTTGCGCAACCTGCAAAAACAGGTAGAGGCGCAAAACCTCCAACTCCAGCAGGAGATCGCCGGGCGTAAGCGTATCGAAGAGGAATTGAGAACGCACAAGGATCATCTCGAAGAACTCGTAGCCGAGCGTATTGCAGACCTCAGAGAGATCACCGGGGAACTACAGCAGAAAATCATGGAGCACAAGCAGGCGGAAGAGGCCTTGCGAGAGAGCGAAGATCGTTTCCGCACTCTCTTTGCCAACGCCCCGATTGGCATTCTTGTCACTGCCTTTGATGGCAGAATCCTGGCCTTTAACGATACCATCAAAGCCATGACGAATTACTTGCCCCAGGAATTGGAGCAACGCAACGTAAGAGAGCTTTATGAACACCCGAAAGATCGTTTGCAAGTACTGGATCGTTTCAAAACCGAAGGTTCTGTTACCGGTCTTGAACTTATAGCAAAACGCAAAGATGGCGTGACCTTTGATGTCAGTTTGACAGTAGTCCCTTTCACCTTTAATGGAGAAGATGTCCTTCTGACTGCTTTGGAAGACATCACTGAACGCAAACAGGTCGAGACAGAATTGAGACGGCTCAAAGAGTTCGACGAAGGTATCGTCCAGAACATGGCCGAAGGCATCGTTATGACAGATACCGATGGAGTCTTCACCTTTGTCAATCCGGCAACGGCAATGCTACTGGGATACACGTGCAACGAATTGGTGGGTTTGAATTGGATGTCCATTACCCCATCCGATCAACAGCCCATAGTTCAAGCGGCTGACGAACGGCGCATGCGTGGTGAGGCAGACCGTTATGAACTGGAACTATTTCATAAGGATGGTGGACGAATAACGGTGATTTTTGCCGGCAGCCCACACTTTGATAGGGAGGGCCGCTTTGCTGGCACGATAGGTGTCTTTACGGATATCACCGAACGCAAGCAGGCGGAAGAGGCTCTGCGCGAATCGGAAAAGCGCTACCGCTCGTTGTTTGAGCGCATGTTGGATGGGGTGTATCGAAGCACGCATGAGGGAAGGTTTGTCAATATCAACCCGGCCATGGTCAAGATGTTCGGATATTAGAGCGAAAAAGAAATGCTGGAAGTGGACATCAAAAAGGAGCTTTACTTTGCGCCCGAAGAAAGAATCAGCCATTTTTTGGATACAGGACAAGAAAAAATCGAGGTATTTCGAATGCGTCGCAAGGATGGCTCTGAAATATGGGTGGAGGATCACGGACACAATATCCATGACGAACAGGGAAGGGTCGTGTTCCATGAAGGAATAATACGCGATGTCACCGAGCGGCGGCGCGCGGAATTGTTGCAAGCGACGCTCTATCGCATTGCTGCCGAGGCGAGTTCCGTTGAAGACCTGCCGGCATTCTATGCCGCCCTCCACCGGATTGTGGACGAATTAGTGCCGGCGCGCAACTTTTACATTGCGCTCTACGATGAACCCACGCACATGGTGAGTTTTCCATTCTGGGTGAATGAAGTCGATCCGGAACCACCTTTACCAAGAATGGCCGGGAAGGGGCTGACCGAATATGTGATCCGCACTGGTCAACCATCGTTGCTTACTTCTGAAAGGGCCGAAGAACTACGGCGGCAAGGCGAGATTGAGATCATTGGCCCCCGCTCAGTGGATTGGTTGGGTGTGCCGCTGAAGGACGGAGAACGCACGCTGGGTGTGCTGGCGATGCAGAGCTACACGCCTGCCGTCCGCTATACCAACCAGGACAAGGACCTGCTGGTGTTTGTCTCGCAGTACATCGCCACGGCTCTTGAGCGCAAACAAACGCAGGCCGATTTGCGTCATTACCAGGAACACCTGGAAGACCTGGTACACACGCGTACGACGGAACTCACGGCGACGAATGAACAACTGCAAGTTGAAATCGCCGAACGCAAGCGGCGCATCACCGAATTATCAATCCTCAACGAGATCGGTCGGTCCCTGTCCTCAATGCTGAACCTGGACGAACTGCTGGAAGCCCTACACGGGCAAGTAGGCCGCATCTTTGACACAACCAATTTCTACATCGCCACCTACAAGGAGGGAAGCGACGAATGGACCTCGATCTTTCACATCGAGCATGGCCAACGACAACCTGTCATCCAGTACAAGCTTGGGTTTGGTCTGACCGGGTACATCATTCACAGCCGCAAACCGGTCTTGTTGCGCAGCCGCACCGAACGCCTTGCCTTCGAAAAAGAGTGTGGGATTGAGATTCTGGGCGAACCAGCCTGGTCATGGATGGGGGTGCCCCTCATCGCCGCCGGTGAGATTGTCGGTGTGATGGCTATCCAAAGCTACGAGCGCGAGAATCTCTACAACGAACAGGAACTGGTTCTCTTTTCCACCATTGGCGCCCAGGTGGCGATCGTGTTGAAAAACGCGCGGCTGTTTGCAGAAACCCAACACCGTGCCGTCGAACTGAAAACCGCCAAAGAAAAGGCCGATGCGGCCAACCAGTCTAAGAGCGTGTTTCTGGCGAACATGAGCCACGAACTGCGCACACCGCTCAATGCCATTCTGGGCTACGCCCACATTCTCAAGCGCCAGGCCGGCGACACCGGTCCTGTGGCCGATGGGGCCGCGATCATTCAGCAGAGCGGCGAGTACCTGCTGACGCTGATCAATGATGTGCTGGATCTGGCGAAAGTGGAAGCCGGCAAGCTGGATTTGCACCCCATCCCGGTACACCTGCCCGGATTTCTGCGCCAGATCACCGGCATTATCCAGACCCGGGCTGAAGCCAAAGGGATTTCTCTGAGCTATGAAGTCCTCTCAGACTTACCCGACTGTGTGCTGGTAGATGAAACCCGGCTGCGGCAGGTACTGCTCAACCTGCTGAGCAACGCGGTCAAGTTCACCGCGCGGGGCGGAGTCAGCCTGAGCGTGGAGATGTTGGCCGAAGGGCGCAGTGAGGCCGGCGAGCCGCAGGCCACCCTGCGCTTTACGGTGGAAGATACCGGAGTTGGTATTCCGGCGGAGCAGATCGACCTCATTTTCAAGCCGTTTGAACAAGCGGGTGAACCCGGTTTTCGGGTGGAAGGAACGGGCTTAGGACTGTCCATCAGCCGGCAGATTGTGAAACTGATGGGCGGGCAGCTCCAGGTGAAGAGTACGGTGGAGCAGGGCAGCACCTTCTGGTTTGAGGTGACAGTGTCGGTAACGACGATCACCGAAGCGGAGCGACCCATCCCGATCCATCAAATCGTGGGCTACGAGGGCGCGCGGCGCACGGTGCTGGTAGCCGATGATAAATCCTACAACCGCCTGCTGCTGGCAGATATGCTGCAACCGCTGGGGTTTACGATCATCACCGCCGGCAATGGGCAGGAAGCGGTGGATGCTGCCTTGCAGCAAAGGCCGGATGTCATGGTGCTGGATCTGGTCATGCCGATCAAGACCGGGATTGAAGTCATCTAGGAACTGCGCGCGCCCGGAATTTCAGGAAACCCTCATCATCGTGGTCTCGGCCAGCGTGATGGAGAGCGACCGGGAGAAAAGCCTGGTGGCCGGAGCGGACGCCTTTTTGCCCAAGCCGGTCAATGCAAATGACCTGCTGCATATCCTGGAAGCCCGCCTGGGTGTGACATGGATCTCCACCGAAGCGGCGCCGGCAGAGGAAGTACCCGTTGACCCCCTGATTGCACCGCCGGCCGGCGATTTAGAGATGCTGTACAACCTGGCGCTGCGGGGCGATATGCGTCGTATTCAGGAGAAGGCGGATTCTCTGGCGCAGACGGATGAGAACTACAAGTCTTTTGCCGCTAAACTGAGTCGGCTGGCCGAAGACTTTGAAACGAAAGCGGTCCTGGAACTAATCAAACACTCTATGGAGGAACACCAATGAACGTGACGATGGAGCATTGCTCTCAATCCGGCTCCACAGTCTTACTCATTGACGATGAGCCCGGCAATTTGCGAGTGATGGCGGATTTTCTGGAACGTCTCGGAATCACAGTGTTAATGGCACGCGATGGGGAAGAAGGGCTGGCACGGGCACAGCGTGTCCGGCCCGACCTGATTCTGCTGGATGTGCGCCTGCCGGGGATCGATGGGTTTGAGACGTGCCGCCGGCTCAAGGCCGATGAGACCACCCGCGAGATTCCGGTGATCTTTATGACGATTGTGACCAGCCCGGAGGAGAAGGTGCGGGGATTCGAGGCGGGGGGCGTGGATTATATCACCGAACCCTTTCAGCCCGAGGAAGTCCTGGCGCGCGTCACCACGCACTTACGGTTGCGGGCGCTGACAGAGCATCTGGAACAGCAAGTCCGCGAACGGACCAGGGATCTGCGCAAGGCCAACCAGGCATACAGAGCCCTCAGCGAATGTAATCAGGCGCTGATCCACGCCACCGAGGAAGGTGAATTTTTGCAGGACGTGTGCCGCATCATCACAGAAGATTGTGGCTATCGTCTGGTCTGGATTGGGTTAACCGAGCAGGATGAGGCCAAAACAGTACGGCCAATCGCCCAGGCAGGTTACGAAGAAGGGTATCTTGCGACAGTGCAGATGACCTGGGCAGAAACGGAGCAGGGGCGTGGACCGACCGGAACAGCTATCCGGACGGGAAAACCTGTCATTCATCCGGATATTCTGACGAATCCCACTTATGCCCCCTGGCGGACTGACGCCATGCAGCGCGGCTATGCCTCGTCGGCGGCCATTCCGCTGCTCACCGGCAACCAGATCATCGGAGCCGTGAATGTATATGCCACGGAGCCGGAGGCCTTTGTTCCGCAAGAAGTTAAGCTGTTACGGGAGATCGCCAACGATGTGGCGTATGGCATTGTATCGCTGCGAATGCAGGCGGAACACAGACGAGCAGAGGAGGCTCTCCGGGAAAGCGAGAAAAAATATCATGGTCTCTTCGAGAATTCTCCTATCTCCCTTTGGGAGGAGGATTTCTCCCCGGTCAAAGCATATTTTGATGACTTGCGCGCCTCAGGAATCACGGAGTTTCGAGCCCATTTCCGAAAGTACCCTGAAGCTGTGACCCACTGTGCGGCGCTAGTCAAGCTGCTAGATGTCAACCAGGCTACCCTGGTCTTATTGGGAGCCAAAAACAAACAGGACCTGTTAACCGGTCTGCCTCACATTTTCACAGAAGCCTCTCTGCAAATTTTTCGAGAAGAGCTGATCACGCTGGCCGAGGGTGGTCAACAGTTTGCGAGCGAGGCCGTGCAACGGACGTTAACAGGTGAGGAAAAAGTTGTTGTTCTGCGTCTTAATGTGGCACCAGGCTATGAACACTCTCTGGAGAAAGTGCTGGTATCTCTGCTTGATATCACCGAGCGCAAAAGAGCAGAAGAAGAACTGAAGAAGCATCAAGAAGATCTTGAAGAACTAGTAAAAGAACGGACTGCCGAGCTAGCTGCTGCCAAAGAGCAAGCCGAGGCCGCCAACCGGGCTAAAAGCAAATTTCTGGCCAATATGAGCCACGAACTGCGTACCCCGTTGAATGCCATTTTAGGATTTTCCCAACTGATGGCACGTGATCCGAACATTTCCGCCAATCAGCGGGAAAACCTGGAAATCATCAATCGCAGCGGCGAACACCTGCTGATGTTGATTAACGACGTGCTGGATACATCCAAAATCGAAGCCGGACGAGTCACCCTGAAACCACACAATTTTGATCTCTATCGCACGCTCACCGGCATTGAGGAAATGATACGGATTCGAACCGAGAAAAAAGGACTGCAATTCTCTGTCGAACTGGATCCCGCTGTGCCTCAATGGATCAAGGCTGATGAAGGCAAACTGCGTCAGGTATTACTCAACCTGTTAGGCAATGCGGTCAAATTTACCGATGAAGGCAGCGTAACGCTGCGCGTTAGCATTTGTAGTGAGTCGCGAAGCTTGCGGAGTGACGGTGAGGTGTCAGAGGAACGGCACTCCACAAGTTCCGTGCCTTACTACGAACATATCTGTTTTGAAGTTGAGGACACAGGAATAGGAATTACTCCGGAGTTGAAAGACACCATCTTTGAACCGTTTATTCAATCAGGAAGGCACATCTCTCAGGAAGAAGGCACCGGGTTGGGATTGTCCATCAGTCGAAAATTTGTACAACTGATGGGTGGTGATCTGACAGTCAAGAGTGAAGTGGGCAAAGGTTCCGTGTTTCTATTTACTCTTCCCTATGAACCTGGGGATATAGGGGAAGTCAAAGAGGAACATCTTCCAGGTCACGTGATCGGACTTGAACCAGATCAGCCTCAGTACCGAATCCTGGTTGTGGAAGACAAACCGGAAAGCCGGGTCTTACTCAGTAAAATCCTTCAATCAGTGGGTCTTGAAGTTCGAGAAGCCGCGAATGGACAGGAAGCCCTTGAACTGTTCACGACATGGCAGCCACATCTGATCTGGATGGATATGAAGATGCCGGTCATGGATGGTTATGAGGCCACGAAACGCATTCGAGAATACGAAACACAACACACGAAACACAACACACGAATTCCCATTATTGCTCTGAGTGCCAGTGTCTTTGAGGAAAATCGGGAACAGGTGCTGGCAGCCGGGTGCGATGAGTTTGTGAGCAAGCCCTTCAAAGAAGAGGAGATTTTTGAGATGATGGCCAAATATCTGGGAGTGCGGTATGTGTATGAGGAGGGTGAAAGGCAAAAGGCGAAGGGCGAAGGGCAAGATGTCAAGGATGTGTTGACGCCGAAGGCGCTGGCGGCGTTGCCTTCTGAGTTGTTTGCTGACCTGGAGCAGGCGCTTGCACAACTCGCCCCGAAAAGGATTAGCGACGTGATCGAGGCTATCCGGGCTCATAATGCCCCCCTGGCAGAGGCGTTGATGACCA
This sequence comes from Anaerolineales bacterium, assembly GCA_016932715.1. GTDB lineage: Bacteria > Chloroflexota > Anaerolineae > Anaerolineales > Villigracilaceae > Defluviilinea. Next base: position 3,710 of record JAFGCG010000089.1, on the reverse strand, counting down.
TGGCGCGAAAGTTTCAATATCGTGATCTTTTGAACTGGATTGAAAAAGCGAAACATTTACATGAAAGTGTTTGAGTGTTTAGATGTTTAGATATGTCACATAAACACTCAAACACTCAAACATTTAAACCCTTAAACACTTAAACCCCAAAACACTTAAACTCTAAGCTTATGAAAGCAAGTATTCTCGTAGTTGATGATACTCCTGAAAATTTGCAGTTGCTCATGGGGATTTTGGCTGAACATGGGTATGATGTGCGAGTTGCCCCGGATGGGGAGCTTGCTCTGAAGTTTGTCCGGACAACTCTACCCGATCTCATCTTACTTGATATCAAGATGCCCGGGATGGATGGCTATCAGGTGTGTAAACAGTTGAAAGCCGATACACCCACTTGCGACATTCCTATCATTTTTCTCAGTGCCCTTGATGATGTATTCGATAAAGTCAAAGCCTTTTCGGTTGGGGGAGTTGATTACGTTACGAAGCCATTTGTCGCGGAAGAGGTAGTAGCCCGTGTTCAAACGCATCTGACTCTCAAATTCACGAAAGAAGCTCTTAAAAATCAAAATGTCATCCTGGAAGAAAAGGTTCGGGAGCGCACACAAGAACTTGCTCTGACTCAGGAAGTCACTATCCAGACCCTGGCTTCTCTGGCTGAAACCCGTGATAACGAAACAGGCGGTCATATCAGGCGGACGCAAAACTATGTGAAGATATTGGCAGAACAGTTGAAGACTCACGAGAAGTTTTGCAATTTCCTGGATAATAGCACGATTGAGCTGTTATTCAGGTCTGCTCCCCTTCATGACATCGGCAAGGTGGGGGTTCCGGATCGTATTCTGCTGAAACCTGGGAAACTGACAGATGAAGAATTTGAGGAGATGAAAAAACATGTCATCTATGGTTACAACGCTTTCTTAAAGGCAGGAGAGTATTTTCAGGGAACATCATTTCTCCATTTTGCCCGTGAAATTGCCTCCACCCATCATGAAAAGTGGGACGGTTCCGGGTATCTTCAGGGGTTAAAGGATGAGGAAATCCCTATTTCTGGGAGAATTATGGCCCTGGCCGATGTCTATGATGCACTCATCAGCAAACGCGTGTACAAACATCCTTTCCCGCACACAAAAGCCGTCGTAATAATTATTGAAGGGAAGGGGAAACATTTTGATCCGGATATCGTGGATGCCTTTTTAGAACTGGAGGAAGAATTCAGACAAATCGCGCTCCGCTATGCTGACTATGAGGAGGAGCGTAAAGCTCTTTGCGAGTAACAGGAAGGTAAAACCATGAATGATCACCAGGCTTATGTGCTAAAATCAAGTATTTTAGCCGTGGATGATCCCCTGAAAATTTATAGCTGCTCATGGAAATCCTGATGGAATTCGGGTATGATGTGCGCCTTGCTCAGGATGGTGAGCTTGCCCTGATGTTTGCCCAGTCAACCCCAGCAAACCTGATCTTGCTTGATATCAAGATGCCCGGTATAAATAGCGACGAGGTCTGCCTCATGCCCGTGCGCATCAAGCTGCTCAAAGACAACCACGACCTTCTGATGAACCGTGCCGTGGTTGTCTTTGAGAGAAAGCACATACTCCGCTCCCTGGTCGACAATCTGCGTCGCGATGTCGGTTTGACACCCCATCGCATCAATGGTCACAATACACCCCTTGATGGCGAGCACTTTCAACAACTGCGGAATCGCCATAATTTCATTCGAATTCTCGTGGGTCTTCACTTGTCCCAGGAGCAGATGATTCTTGCTCGCCCAGGCACTCACCATATGAATCGCAGCTTTGTCACGACCTCGATCGTAGGAACGACGGAACGTTTTGCTGTCAATGGAGATAATCTGCCCCTCTGTTCCGGTACTTATAGACTGAATCCAACTCTGGAAACTGCGCTGAAACTCTCCCGGCAACAGACGAGCAAACACTCTGCCGATTGTATCATGAGAGGGAATGCCGTTCGGCAATTCCAAAAACGTCTGTAACCAGGACTGTTTGGCATGACCAAACTCTTCGATTTCCGTCCACCTGTCTGCGCCACAAATCACCCCGCAGATGGATAACCCGACAATATCTAACAGCTTATGTGCTTTTCTCCGGTCTATTCGAGGATCACTCAGATTTACAAAATGTTCAAATATACTCACGCCTGTTTTGGGGACTTGATTCATCATGCTCTCCTATTGGTTATGGGGTGTATTTTTTTACCCCTTTACTCACTGTGGTTGCTTGTCAAGTCCAAAATAAGGCTATTTAAATGCGTTTGCCCTGCAACATGCATTTTTCGTTTACAAAAAGCTTGACATAAACCATTTTTCTTCAGATGCAATACCAATGCTTCACGCAGATGTGGAAAGTGTCGAGCTATTAGAGGAGTGCAAAAACGACGTTTTTGCTGTCAAAACCCGGTTTTGATACTCCTGCGGGCGTATAAATTAATGTATAGCAAGAAAGGAGACATGACATGAAGAAGATAGTGCAGTGTTTGATCGTTGTCGTCGTTGTTGGGCTGCTGAGTGTGGGATTGGGAGTAAAGGCTGCTGAACAAGATAATAAACTGCGCATCGGAATTACCTCGTTCCCCACAAACGCGAACCCCTGGTCGCAGGCTATGCAGGCAGATAATGCCTTGCAAGAAAAAGTGTATTCCTGGTTGCTCATGCTCAATGACGTCACTTTAGAGTTTGAAGGAGACCTGGCAGAAAGTTGGGAAGTCAGTGAAGATGGGCTTGAATGGACAATTAAACTCAAACAGGGTGTCCTGTGGCACGATGGCGAAAAATTTGACGCCGATGACGTGGTATTCACCTATCAGACGCTGCTGGATGTCAAAGACAAGGAAGAACTGGCTTTCCGCCGCAAAAATGACGCCAAGGAAATTATCAAAGTCGAGAAAATCGACGATTACACGGTGAAATTTACCGCGGACGTGCAGAAAGCGAATTTTACGACCTTCCCTCTCTGCTCAGTCCGGATCGTGCCGGAACATATCTGGGGCAAAATGACTCCGGAAGAGATGTTAGCGGCTCAAAATACCATGCCTGTCGGTACCGGCCCTTTTAAGATGAAAAAGGAATTTAACCCACAGGATACGGTGCTGGAAGTGGTGCGTTTTGATGACTATTTTAAGGGCGCGCCTCATATTGACAGCATCATCTATGTACTTTTTGAAAATCAGGATACCATGTTCCAGGCCTTTAGAAACGGCGACATCGATATGTTTGAACCTATCAAAACTCAAGTAGCCCAACTTCGCCAGGAGGAAAATGTCGAAGTGTTGGATGTTATGCTTCCGAAACTGACCCAGATGGGCTTCAACTGCTGGACTGATCCTGAGAATCCGGGCAAACCGCATCCGAAATCCAAAGGCAATCCTTTACTGTTAAATGCAAATATCCGCAGAGCCTTTGATTATGCATTGGATAAAGAAAAGCTGGTCAAAATCGTGCTCAATAATGTCGGGGTGGTTGGTTCAACTCTTGTCCCGACCGCTTCAGGCAAATGGCATCTGGATGTGCCACATGAATATAATCCGGAAAAAGCGATTGAATTGCTGGAAAAAGAAGGGTTTACCACATTGGTAGACGCCGAAGTCAATGACCGCAAGATCAAGGTTCGCGCCAATGATCAGGGGGAAAAACTCGTGTTCCGCATGGCTTTATTAACCTCCGGATATGCCTGGCATTATCGCGATAGTATGCC
>JAFGCG010000013.1 GCA_016932715.1 Anaerolineales bacterium | reverse complement strand
TCTCTGACACGCTCCGACGGTGGCCGGTCTGGCCGCCTCCTTCGGCAGTGGCGCCATGACGAATTCGATCCCCGAATTCGAGACGGACAGCAATTGCTTCCTGATCATTGGCTCGAACACCTCAGAGGGTCATCCGCTGATCGCGACACGGGTGCTGAAAGCCAAAAAGCGCGGCGCGAAGATCATCGTGCTCGACCCGCGCAAGAACCAGATCGGTCACTGGGCCGACATCTTCTACTCCTTCCGCCCCGGCAGCGACGTGGCGATCTTCAATGCTTTGATGAACGTCATCATTAGCGAAGGCTTGCAGGACGCGGCTTTCATTGCCGAGCGCACGGAAGACTTCGAAGCCCTCAAGGCGCTGGTCGCTGAGTACACGCCGGAGAAAGTCGCTGAGATCAGCGGCATCCCCGCCGACGGCATCCGCGAGATCGCCCGCACTTATGCCAGGGGCAAACCGGCGGCCATCCTGTATGCAATGGGCATCACCCAGCACACCACCGGCGTGGACAACGTCAAGTCCACTTCGAACCTGGCCATGCTGTGCGGCAACATGGGCATCCCCGGCGGCGGCGTCAACCCTCTGCGTGGACAAAATAACGTGCAGGGCGCCTGTGACATGGGTGGGCTGCCGAATGTGTATCCTGGTTATCAGGCTGTGACCAGCGATGAAGTGCGTGAGAAATTCGCGAAGGCCTGGAGTCTGGACAGTGGACCGAGGACGGTGGACGGTGGCACGGTCCGCGGTCTGTCGTCCACGGTCGGGATGACCGTCACCGAAATGCTGCACGCGACCCAGGAAGGCAAAATCCGCGCGCTGTATATCATGGGTGAAAACCCGATGGTCTCCGACCCCGACCTCAACCACGTTCGTCACTGCCTCGAGCAGACGGAGTTCCTGGTGGTGCAGGACATCTTCCTGACCGAAACCGCGCAGATGGCTCACGTGGTCCTGCCCGGCGCCTCCTTTGCCGAAAAGGATGGGACCTTCACCAACACCGAGCGGCGTGTCCAGCGCGTGCGCCAGGCGATCAAGCCGGTCGGCGACGCCAGGGAAGATTGGGTCATCATTTGCGAACTCGCGAAGAAGATGGGTGCCAGCGGTTTTGATTTCCAGTCGGCGAAAGCCATCATGGAAGAGATCAACAAGCTGACGCCCTCCTACGGTGGGATCACGTTCGAACGTTTGGAGGAACTTGGTTCCCTGCAATGGCCCTGCCCGGCCGTGGATCACCCCGGGACGCCCTACCTGCACAAAGGCAAGTTCACGCGCGGGCTGGGAAAGTTCTTCCCGCTCGAGTTCAAGGAGCCGGCCGAACTCCCGAACGACGAATACCCCTTCACGCTGACGACGGGCCGCCTGATGTTCCACTTCCATACCGGCTCGATGACCCGCCGCTCGAAGAAACTCGACAGCGAAGTGCCGGAAGCCTACGTCGAGATCAATGTGAAGGATGCCGGCAGGATCGGCTTGAACGGGAACAAACGCGTGCGCGTCACCAGCCGCCGCGGGCAGATCGAACTGGGTGTGCGCGTCACTGACGACATCAAGCGCGGCATCGTGTTCATCCCGTTCCACTTTGCCGAAGCTGCCGCGAATGTGCTGACCAATTCCGCCATCGACCCGGTGGCAAAGATCCCTGAATACAAAGTCTGTGCTGTAAAAGTTGAAGTTGTATAACCACAATGCAACTTACAAGGATTGGCGCGTCGGAATGTCAGACAACGTTCCAGCGCGCTTTCCTTTTCTTATAAAAACGAGTGTTATTGGCTTCGTTAGCATCATCCCTGGAGAGGATCGGACTGGAATAGCGGTCCTCATGCTTATGGCAAAAACGATTCCGAAAGCAGCCAAAATTGTCATTCGCCCTTCATAAATAATCATAGTTCAAGGAAGAAGAAAATCATCCAGACGGGTGACTTTCTCCATCTTGGATATAACTTGTTAAAGGATTAATCTGAAGATACTATGCACGAATTTTCTCTCACTCAGAACCTTCTTGATATTGCCTTGAAGAATGCCGATTCCAGGCGGATCGTGAACGTCAATTTGTTGATTGGTCCGTTTTCAGATGAGCGTGAAGAATCGATCCGGTTTTATTGGAGGGACCTGGCAAGGGGCACGCTTGGCGAAGGCGCTGAATTACACTTCCAGCGCGTGCAGGCAGAAATGAAATGCCTCGAATGCGGTGCAACTTTCAATCTCGAAGACAATGGATCATTATGCATCTATTGCCAAAGCAACCGCCTGCAGCTGTTAAGTGGAGATGAGGTCAGACTCGCAAGTATCGATGTGGAATGAAATCATGAGAGACTTCGGAGCTTTGTTGGAAGACTCTCTACTTAGGGCGCAAACCAGACAGATTTCCGAAGTCTTTATAAATTATGGCAAAGCATATTTCTGTCAAAGGCGTGGTACAGGGAGTCGGGTTTCGTCCGTTTGTCTATGGACTTGCCACCCGACTCGATTTACACGGCTGGGTGTGTAACACATCCGGTGGGGTCGATATTCTGGTCGAGGGACAGAATTGCCAGGTCGAAAAATTCATTCAATCCCTACATCTGGAAAAGCCTCCGCTGGCAAAGATCGATTCGATTCAGGTGGATGAGGCGCCTTGCGACCTGTCATCGAATTTCGAAATACGCGCATCACAGGCGGTGGCTGGCGTTTATCAACCCATTTGTGCCGATATCGCCATTTGTCCCGACTGCGAACGTGAGCTTTTCAATCCACAAGACAAGCGCTATCTCTATCCATTCATCAACTGCACGCACTGCGGACCCCGCTTCACCATCATCCAAGATATTCCCTATGATCGCCCGAATACGACGATGGCGGATTTCCCCATGTGCGATCATTGCCATGCGGAATACATGGATCCATTGGACAGACGCTTCCACGCGCAGCCCATCGCCTGCCCGGAGTGCGGTCCGTTCGTTGAACTGCGCGAAACACATTCCCGGTTCCCCACCTCCGACCCGCGCATATCGAGCATCGAGATCCGGGTCTCGGCTATCCTGAAGGCACGGCGTTTGCTGCGGGAGGGATATATCCTTGCCATCAAGGGATTGGGTGGTTTTCATCTCGCCTGCGACGCTTCCAATCCCTATACGCTGGCGGAGCTGCGCGACCGCAAAGGTCGCAGTGACAAGCCGTTTGCAGTCATGGCTGCGGATCTCGCGGTAGTTGCCTCGCTTTGCAATCTTCAAAAAGAGGAACAGCTTCTTTTGACAAGCCGTGAGAAGCCGATTGTGCTGCTTGCCAGGGATAAGCACATCAACTCACTGAACTATAAAGTCTCTGAGCTGGTTGCTCCCAATCTGGATACTCTGGGCGTGATGCTGCCGTATACGCCTCTGCATCACTTGCTCTTAAATCAAACTGACCCTGTCCTGGCGCGTGAACCCGTCCCGCCGGTTCTGGTGATGACCAGCGGCAACTTCAGCGAAGAGCCGATTGCCATCGACAACAAAGAGGCGCTCGAGAGGCTTTCGCCGCTTGCGGATGCGTTTCTGTTGCACAATCGCGAGATCCATGTCCGTTCTGACGATTCAGTCGTGAAGGTGGACCGTGGACCGTGGACCGTGGATCATAAAGCAAGCGACACGGTCTCTTGTCCACCGTCCACGGTCTATCTGCGTCGCTCGCGCGGTTATGCTCCCTATCCCGTCAGGCTTCCGGTGGAGGTCAGGCCCACGCTGGCTGTCGGCGGCGAATTAAAGAACACGTTCTGTCTCGCCCGCGATCGGTATGCGTTTCTTAGCCATCATATCGGTGACATGGAAAATGCAGAAACGTATGCATCGTTCGAGCAGGGCACAGGCCATCTTGCACACATTTTCCGCGTGCAGCCCGATGTCATCGCGCATGATTTGCATCCCAATTATTTAACAACCCGTTATGCAGAACGTTCGACGGTTCAACGCATTGGAGTTCAGCATCACCACGCGCACATCGCCTCCTGCATGGCAGATAATGGATTGGATGACAGGCAGGTGATTGGGCTCTCCTTCGATGGAACCGGCTATGGAACCGATGGCGCGATCTGGGGTGGGGAGATCCTGCTCGCCTCGTACGCGGACTTCGAGCGGTTTGCACACCTTGAATATTTGCCTCTGCCCGGTGGGGATGCTGCCATCCGCTCCCCGTGGCGCATCATGGCTGGATACGCTCATGCCCTGGGGATCGAAGTGGATGACCTGCCATTCCTGCAAAACACGGACAAGCAGGCGCTGCGCATCGTCAGACAGCAGATAGACAGAAAGATCAATTCACCGTTCACCTCCTCGATGGGACGGCTCTTCGACGCGGTCGCGAGCCTGATCGGCATTCGCCATGATGTCACCTATGAGGCGCAAGCCGCGATCGAAATGGAAGTGCTGTCGAGGGATTACCTCCCGGATGCAAAACCCTATCCTTATGTTGTCGATCAGACTGAACAGGGAATGACAATCCGCTTGAGGGAACTGTTCTCTGCGATCGTTCAGGATGTGCGCGCAAACGAATTTGCCGGAATGATCGGCGCACGCTTCCATAGAACAGCCGCCGAAATTGCCATTGACATTTGCAAACAGGCGCGCACAGCGACTGGCTTGAACGACGTTGCATTATCGGGCGGCGTGTGGCAAAACCAGATCCTGCTCGATCTTGTCTGCGCCGGGCTGAAACAGGAAAGATTTATTGTGTACTTCCATAAGCAAGTCCCGACCAATGATGGCGGCCTGGCATTGGGACAGGTGATGGTCGCAAATTGTTCTCGCGCTGAGCGGAGTGAGCCGACAGGCGAGCGCAGTCGAAGCGTCTGAAAGGTAGTTTCCTATGTGTCTCGGCATTCCTGGAAAAATTACTGAGATTTACGAAAAAGATTCCCTCAAAATGGCAAAGATCGACTTTGGCGGCATCGTCAAGGAGGCCTGTCTGGCATATACCCCTGAAGCAAAAGTGGGAGAGTATGCGTTGATCCACGTCGGGTTTGCGCTCAGTTTAATGGATGAAGAGGAAGCGCAGGAGACTTTAAAGTTGATCAGGGAAGTAGCAGATTTCGACAATGAAATATCTTGACGAATATCGCGATCCCGCAAAAGTGAAATCCCTTCTGCGTGAAATCGAATCCGCAGTAACGAAGAACTGGGTGATCATGGAAATCTGCGGCGGACAGACGCATGCCTTCCTCCACCATGGTCTGGATGCGCTGCTCCCGCCACAGATCGAACTGGTGCACGGGCCTGGCTGCCCTGTTTGTGTGACTCCCCTGGAACAAATCGATCGCGCCATTGCCATCGCCTCGCGGCCCGAGGTGATCTTCACCTCCTTTGGCGACATGCTGCGCGTGCCCGGCTCGACGAAGGATCTGTTCGCTGTCCGGGCGCAGGGCGGCGATGTACGTGTTGTCTATTCACCGCTGGAAGCAGTGCAAATTGCCGAGGCGAATCCGGAGAAGCAGGTTGTCTTCTTTGCAATTGGTTTCGAAACCACCGCGCCCGCCAATGCGATGGCTGTGCTGCAAGCCAAAAACAAAAACATCGACAATTTTTCCGTGCTGGTTTCGCACGTCCGTGTGCCGCCTGCTATGGAAGCCATTCTGAGTTCGAAGTCAAACCGCGTCCAGGCGTTTCTGGCTGCAGGCCACGTCTGCGCGGTGATGGGATTTCATGAATATCCGCCTCTCGCCGACAAATATCATGTGCCCATCGTGGTCACCGGCTTCGAGCCGATCGACCTGTTGAACGGTCTGCTCGCGGCGATCAGGCAGCTCGAGTCGGGGCGGGCGCTGGCAGAGAATCAGTATCAGCGGGCGGTCAGGCTCGCGGGGAACGAATCCGCTCAAAGGGCGATCCGAAGCGTCTTCGAGCCTGTGGACAGAAAATGGCGCGGCATCGGGGTCATCCCGCAAAGCGGCTGGGGCTTGAGTCCAAACTTCCAGGAATTCGACGCAGAAAAGCGATTCGCCGTGGAAGATATTCTCACCCAGGAATCAGCGCAATGCATTGCAGGTGAAATCCTGCAGGGATTGAAGAAGCCGTTCCAATGCGCGGCGTTCGGCAAGGCTTGCACGCCGGGAACTCCGCTCGGCGCGCCGATGGTCTCGGCTGAAGGCGCCTGCGCGGCGTACTACAGATATCATCGGGAGGGGACCTATGGATGAGTTGAATTTCGAAGGCTACACCTGCCCGGTGCCGATCCGTCCGACGGATACGGTGCTGCTGGGACACGGTTCAGGCGGGACCTTGAGCCGCGACCTGCTCAACCGGCTTTTCCTGCCCGAATTGGGGAGAGCCGCCCCGCGCCTCCTTGACGATTCCGCGGTGGTAGCGATAGGCGATCAGCGCTTTGCCATCACCACCGACTCGCACGTGGTCTCACCGCTGTTTTTCCCCGGCGGCGACATCGGGCGACTCGCAATCTGTGGAACGGTCAATGATCTTGCGATGGTCGGTGCCCAGCCTGTGGCATTAACGTGCGGCTTTGTGATCGAAGAGGGACTGTCATTTGAGTTGTTGCAGCGCGTGGTTGCTTCCATGAAGGCAGCCGCGCAGGAAGCGGGCGTGTACATCGCGGCCGGCGATACCAAGGTTGTGCAAAAAGGCGGCGCGGACCAGTTGTTCATCAACACCTCCGGGATTGGAACAATTCCGGACGGCATCGATATTTCCGGCGCGCGGGCACACGCAGGCGATGTGATCATCGTTTCAGGGACGCTTGGCGATCATGGCATTGCGGTGTTATCCGCACGGGAAGGCCTGGGATTTGAGACAAAGCTCGAAAGCGATGTTGCACCGCTCAATGATCTTGTGCAGGCGATGATCGGGGCCGGGGGGATCCACGTGTTGCGCGACCCCACGCGCGGCGGACTTGCGACCTCTTTGGTCGAAATCTCCGAGCAATCCAATGTGACGATCGAGATCGCTGAACAGGTTTTGCCGGTCAAGCCGGCCGTCAAAGCCGCGTGCGAGATGCTGGGATTCGATCCGCTCTACATCGCAAATGAGGGGAAGCTGGTCGCGTTCGTGAAGGAAAGTGCAGCGGACAGAGTCCTGGACGTGATGAAGAAAACGAAATATGGGGAACAGGCTGTGGTGATTGGGAGGGTGATTGGAAGCGGAAAATCACCAGCGAAGCAGTCCTGTGGACAGGTCAGATTGAAAACGGCGATCGGGGGGACGCGCCTGGTGGATATGCTGCCCGGTGAAATGCTGCCGAGGATATGTTAGAGTGGGCAGGTAAAAAGTACACAAGTAAAAAAGTAGACAAGTAAAAAAGTACACAAGTAAACATGTTGTTTGTTTACCTGTGTACCTGTTTACTTGTGTGCTTGATACTACACTGTTACCGGTTCAACAGCTTCTACCTTTACCTTTGCATGTTCCTCTTGCACCAGCGAGTGATCTACCACTCTCAAATACTTCACACCGAGTGAGAAGGCTGCCAGACCGTAGGCGATGATCGCCGCGCCTGTCAAGGCTTCGATCAATGATGGGCGATAGCTGGTATAAGCAATAGCCTGATCTGCGATATACGGCATGACAACCAGCAAGCCCGTGATGTTTGTGTCCCAGCGGAAGGCGACCACTCCCACCGCGACGAGGAACAAAGCTGTCATGCGCCAGAAACGATTCATGCGCGTTGGTTTGTAAAGCAAGATGATCATCGGCACGATCATCCCCAGCAGCATTTCAACAAACCAGAAATTGAATGCCAGCGGACCTTTGGTGATGAGATCCAGACCCTCGCTGCGACCCGGGTCGTAGGTGTATGTCATCGAGAGCACGTCCCAAGCGCGGAAGTAAAAATATCCGATCAGCAGATAGCCGACAAATTGCGCCACGCGTTCGATCAGGGCATCGTTTATTTTTGCTTTATTGGTCAAGCGGGAAGTAAGCATGGAGGCAAAGAGCGTCAATGAAATGCCGCCAACGATGGCGGAAAGCATGAACAGCACGGACATCTCAGGCTTGAACCAGAACGGTCGCGCTTTGATCACACCATACAGCGCCCCAAGCGATGATTGATGCAGGCTCGAAAGCCCCAGCCCGATGATCGCCAGGACCGGCGCGTAATGATGCATGTGTTCCATCTTTGATGTAATCTTTGGGAAACGTTTGCGCAGCCATTCGAGGTTGGCAAGGATCGGCATGGTCTCGAACACAAGGACGGTGAGATACAAGACCACACACATCGTCACTTCCCACATCAGGGAGTGCGTGTTCCAATAAACGACCGCGTGCCAGAAACGATCGGGTCGACCGATGTCGAGGAGGAGCGAAAGCATCGCCATGGTATATCCGATCAAGCCGACGAAGGTCGCGGTCCGCGCGATGGGCTGATAGCGCTTCAAGCCAAACAAATACACGCCTGCACACAAACTAAAGGCGCCCGCAGCCAGCGCAATCGACGACAGGTCGATCGTAATCCACAAGCCCCACGGTACCAGATCGGTGAGATTGGTGATCCCCAATCCCTTCCAGAAAATCAGGATGCCGCCAACCAGGCCGCCCAGCAGGATGATCCCCAGGAGGCCGAGCCAGGCGAGCCAGGGCGTGATGACGAACTTGAACTTGAAACGTGATTTTTTCGCCATGGTTACGCCTCCTTCTTCTCAGGGACAGCGGGGAGGTAGTAGACGCGCGGTCCTGTGCCCAGATTTTCGCGCAGACGATACGATGGGTTTTCGTGTAATGCCTTGCTCACAAGCGACTCAGGATCGTTCAAGTCACCGAACAGGCGTGCGCCTGTGGGGCAGGCGTTCACACACGCAGGAGTGGCATTTGGATCAACGCCAGGGGTGAGACCAAGAGCGAGACCGCGATCGATGGTTTGGTAGCAGAACGAACACTTCTCCGGCACGCCGCGCGGACGCCGCTCGACTGCCGGGGTTCCCCATTGGGGAACAGCAGGATTCTTTTCTGTGAATGCTGTCCAGTTGAACGAGCGTGCATCGTATGGGCAGGCGACCTGGCAATAGCGGCAGCCGATGCAGCGGTCGTAGTCCATCATTACAATGCCATCCTCGCGGTAGTAGGAGGCTTTCACCGGACAAACTTCCACGCACGGAGCTTTTTCGCAGTGCATGCAGGGGCGCGGCACAAAGACGTGCATATCTCCAACCGTGCCGTCTTCAATGACTTTGTTCCATTGAATCTCGGGGTTGACATCGTTATGGGCCTGGCATGCCAGTGTGCAGTAATTGCAGCCTGTACATTTGGACTGATCGATGACCATTGCCCATTGATGCCTGCCTTTGGGCGCCTCGCTGGAGGCTTTTGTGGAGGTGACGGCGCGTGTCCCTGCGGCAACAGCCACACCAACTGCTGTTAGTTTCAGGAATTCACGGCGGTTGATGTTTTTCTCCGTAGGATTGCTTCGCTTATCACTCATTGTCTTCCTCGCGGTTGTGCTTTACGGTACGGTGATACCAGCGTTCCAGCCAGGGAGCCAGCACCATGCCGCCTGCCAGGCCGATCAAGCCGGCCAGAGCGGAGAATCCCATTGGGCTGACGGGATCAGGCTCCGGTGTGACAGAGGCGGATTTTACTTCTGCCGTGGGTTCGCTCGAAACGGGAGGTGTTGTCCCCTCCGGGACGATAGCTTCCGTCGCACTATGCATTTGCTGGGCATGGCATGTGTTGCAGGATTTCAGACTGGCATTGAAGGAATGATCCGGTACCGTATGGGCTTGCCGGTCGGCGTTTTCGAGGTGATTGACATGACAGTCTACGCACGAGATATCCTTCTGGGCGTGCGCGGTGTAGGAGAAATCCATGCTCGATTCTTTATGACAGGTGATGCACAGCTGGGAGATGTCATCTGATTTCTGACTGTCGCGCGGCGCGACAACTTTTTTCAGTGCGGCGCTGTGAGGATCATGACAGGTGGCGCAGTCCATGCCGCGCTGGTAGTGGGTGCTTATTTTCCAGTCCTGCCAGCCAAAGCGTGTATCGCTGTGGCAGCGTCCACACATGTCCGTGGAGCGATCGACTGGCATGGGGGTTTTGGGGTGATCGGCGGGTACAGGCCCGTGACAGGCTTCGCAGGTCACGCCATCGGCTTTGTACGTTGCCGTCGCGGGATCGTACCCCGTTGTGTGGCAGACCAGACAGGCGCCGGGCTTGCCTTGCGCGTTCCACTCTTCCATAAAGACAGGGTCGCTGCCCGCCTGTCCGTGGGCGCCATTTTGCCAGGACATCTGAAACTCAGTATGGCAGACCACGCAATCCGTTGAGGTTTGCTGGGCCGGAGGTATATTCCCCTGCGCGCTGGCGATGATCAACGTGACCCCTGCCGCCAGCAGGGCAAACATGACAGCAATTAATAAACGTTCGATTCGAGAGGTCATATTCTACATTCTCCTTGGTTCAGCTGTTAGCGTTGGGGTGGGTGCATTGATGAATACTTCACAGGAGAGGCATTCTTCTCGTAAATAGCCATTGGGCTGGCGAAAGACCTGCCAACAGGGCAGTGGGGAAGAGGCGGCTATGCAATTTTCTTTTTGTGCAGGCAAGCAGCCTTTCTTGATCTTCCAGCATTCAACTTTTTGCGCGGGCAGGGGAAGCTCTGCTTCCGCCTGCCAGTGTGCGTCCAATCTACGGAGGAAGTAGATGAGTATGATGGTTCCGGCAATCGGAATTGCCAACCGCACGAGCAAGCCTGTTAAGATGGCAAGAAAAGAGGTGATTGCTTCCATATAACCTCATTTATGTGACCAATGATTCGCCTCGCGGCGCCGGATCCATTCGCCGAACGCGATCAACGCGCTGACCGGAAGAATAACTCGGACCAATAAGATTGCTGCAACTGCAAATGTGCTCATGGAAATCTCCTTTCTAATCCACACCTAGTTTATGAGAAAACGATAAGAAAGGGAATTCGGTGCATGCCCAATCTTTGGGTCGGCGAATCAGCCCACGCCTGAGCCCTTCGCGTGGGCTTGAAAGGCAGTTTTACCCCACAGCGAGCCTTTGCTTTTCCAGTTTTGGTAGGGTATTTTCCCCATTTCTAATACAAATTTCCATGGATAGGATATAATATCCATAATAGGACCATTCCCGTAAAACCGATTACATTCATCCTATAGGGGCATGACATCTGTTATTCACACTAAAATTACTTTAGATTAACATAAAGGCGAGATTAAAACTCTAATAGGCTGTAATACTCAACAGGAGGTGCCTGGGAACAAAGATTTTTAAAACCCTCTGTTCAACACCCCTTGAAAGGAGAATACTGCAAATGTCAATGAAAAAAAGTTTGGTGCTTCTCGGAACCCTTCTTTTGCTGGGAGTCATTCTCGTTGCATGCGGTGGGAAGCCCGAACCGACAGCTGCTCCCACAGAGCCGCCTGTGCCCACGCCGCCCCCCGTGGAGATCCCCTATCAGGAACAATGGGAGAGTTCTGCACATAACGCCGTTGATACGGAAACCTTCCGCCACTGGGATGCAGACGATCCCGCTGAAGTTCCAATCTCATGCGCCAAGTGCCACAGCACTGCCGGCTACCAGGATTTCCTGGGCGCCGATGGGTCTGAGGCAAACAAAGTGGATGCTGCCGTCCCTGCGCAAGAGGCACAGGGCGTCCAATGTGTTGCATGTCATAACCCGGTCGCTACAAACCTGAACAGTGTTGCCTTCCCCGGCTTTGAAACCGATGAAAATGGGGAATCTGTTCCATTTGTGGTCGAAGGTTTTGGCGATTCATCACGTTGTCTCGTCTGCCACCAGGGACGTGAATCCAAGGCATCGGTGGATGCCCAGATCGCGCGCTTCCAGGCGGAAGACCCGGACACGGTTGTTGCCCCGATCAAGGATGATCAAGGCAGGGATGTTACGTTCGGTTTTCGTAATATCCACTATTATGCCGCTGCCGCGACGCTCTATGGTACCGAGGTCAAAGGCGGGTATGAATACGATGGCAAGGTCTATGATGCCAAGTTCCAGCACGTGGAAGGTCGCGATACCTGTATCGGCTGCCACGATCCTCACACACTTCAGGTGAAAGTGGACGAATGTGCCTCGTGTCATGGAGACGAGGTCAAGGCGGAAGGCGGCTTGCAGAACATCCGCGAACCAGAAGCCTCAGCCTGGGACTACGATGGTGATGGCGACAGCGGAGAAGGCATGTTCTATGAGATCGAGGGCCTGCAGGGAGCCCTGCTGGCTGAGATCCAGAAATATGCCGCAGATACGGCCGGCGCTGAGATCACTTATGATCCAGCCCACCATCCTTACTTCCTGGGCACCGACGGGAAAGCATACGCGAAATGGACACCCCGCCTGCTCAAGGCTGCCTACAACTATCAGGTATCCGTCAAGGACCCCGGCGCGTTTGCACACGGCAACAAGTACATCGTTCAACTGCTCTACGATTCGATCGAGGATCTGGGCGGGGATGTGACCAACTTTGTCCGTAACGATGCCGGCCACTTTGCCGGAAATACCGAAGCATTCCGCCACTGGGACGCGGAAGGTGAAGTGCCTGGTTCCTGTGCCAAGTGCCATAGCGCCACTGGCTTACCCCAGTTCCTCAAGGAAGGCGCCACTATTTCCAATGAAACCGCCAATGGCTTCCTGTGCTCTACCTGCCATGATGAAGCCAACTGGCCCAATCGCTATGAGGTCGCTTCTGCGACGTTCCCCTCCGGCGCCACGATCAGCTTTGGCGGTCGCGATGCGGAAGGCAACTTCGTACCTAACGATGGCAATCTGTGTCTCGAGTGCCATCAGGGCCGTTCCTCCAAGCCGACGGTCGACCGGGCAATTGCTTCCTCCGGCGCGGCTGACGATGATGCTCCGGCTGCCGAAGGCAAACGCCTGAGCTTTAGCAACGTTCACTATTTTGCCGCGGGCGCGACCCTCTTCGGTGCGGATGCGCAGGGCGCTTACATGTACGACGGCAAGGAGTATGCTGGCTATTATGAGCAGCATCCCCTCAATAAGTGTCAGGACTGTCACGATGTACATGCCCTCGAACCGAATGTGGAAGCCTGTGCCGGCTGTCACCCGGGAGTCGAGGTCGAACAGATTCGCATGAACGCGCCGGACTATGACGGCGATGGCGACACGACCGAGGGCGTGAAGGGTGAGCTCGATGGCCTTGCGGAGGCCCTGCTTGCAGAAATCCAGGCCTATGCCGAAGCACAGGGTGCTGCAATCACCTACGATTCTCACACCTATCCGTATTTCCTGGATGCCAATGGCAAAGGCTACGCGGCCTGGACACCCCGCCTGCTCAAAGCTGCCTATAACTACCAGTACTATCAGAAAGACCCGGGCGCGTTCGTTCACAATCCCGCGTTCGTTGCTCAGTTCCTGATCGACTCGATCGAGGACTTGGGTGGGGATGTGAGCAAATACACTCGTCCGGAAGTTGCGGCGGAAGCTCCTGCTCAGTAATTTGGAATATGTTCGGAAAGAAATGACGGGCGCACCAGCGCCCGTCATTTCTTTAATACTTATGCTCCAGCCGCCGTCCTCGGCGGCTCTTTTATGAATACCTGCTCGCCGGTGCCGCAACGCGGCATCTTCGAGACGGCGAGTGGAGCAAACAGGTTATGCCTTGATGATCCCTTTCCGGATCGCGTACCGCACCAGTTCGGAGCGGGAATGCAGATTTAGTTTTCGCATGATGTTTTCACGGTGCCTTGCCACCGTCTTGGGACTGATGACCAGGGAGGTGGCGATCTCTTCATTGCTGGCACCCTCCGCCAGATAGGTTAGGACTTCCTGTTCACGGTCTGTCAGTTCAGAGGCAGTCTGCTCGCCGGGAGCCCGCCCGCCATCGAGGAAATCGCGCACGAGCAATTTTGCCAGCGATGGATATAGATAGACCTGCCCTGTCGCCGCCGCCCGGATGGCTGTGAGCAACTCCTCGGGCGCGGCGCGTTTCGGCACATAACCGGAGGCGCCTGCTTCCAGCATCTTGAAGAAATATTCCTCATCCTCGTGAATCGTCAGGGCAACAATGGAAACCTCTGCGACGCGCTTTTTGATCTCGCGCGTCGCGTCGATGCCGGAGAGATCAGGCAGGCCGATGTCCATCAGGATCACGTTCGGTTTCAGCCGCAGCGTGGCTTCGATGGCTTCTGAGGCAGAGGCTGCTTCGCCGACGATCTCAACATCGCGCTCGTTTTCCAGGAGCATTTTCAGCCCCGAGCGGACGACCGCGTGGTCATCCACCAATAGCAGGCGTATCGTCATCTTTCACCTCTTCCCGCGTGTGGAAATCTGCCCCGGCGTGACGGTAGGGGATCAGGGCTTCGACCTCTGTCCCGTAGCCAGGCCGTGACTGCACCGAAACAGTTCCGTTCAACAGCGCGGCACGTTCCTGCATACCTGCCAGCCCCAAACTGGGACGGCTGGCGCGCTGCTGTCTGATCCGCTCCAGATCGAAACCGGTGCCGTTATCCCGCACGCTGATGCGGACATTTTTCTGCTCAAAGCGCAAATGGATATTTGCATGGGTGGCGTGCGCATGTTTGATGATGTTGTTCAGAGATTCCTGGATGATGCGGAAGATGGCAATCTTCATCGCCTCATCCAGAGGACGTTCCTCGCCCACAATATCTACTCGAACATTGATGGTCGAGTGTTCCTGGACCCTGCCTGCATACCAGCGCAATGCCGCAGAGAGACCAAGGTCATCCAGATGGGATGGACGCAGGTCCGAGATGAGACGCTCCAATTCCTTGAGCGAATCGGCGGTCAGGGTCTCCAGTTTGTGAAGTGTTCCGAACGCTTCTTTATTGCGGGAACTCAATTTTCCGGAGAGTCCGCGCAGACCCATGCCAATCGCCGTCAGGGATTGACCGGTCTCGTCATGCAGGTCGCGCGCAATTCGCTGGCGTTCGGACTCCTGCGCCGCGACCACGCGCCGGAACAGTTCCCCGCGCATGATTTCCCGCTGCCGGGATTCTTCCAGCTGCGCGGCTTGCAAGTCGGCGATCTTGCGTTCCGTTTCCACCTGGAAGGCACGCAAAAACCGGATCACAAAAATGGCGGCAGCGACGGCCGTCGCCGCGCGGAATAGTTGCACGGGGAAACCGAATATTTCAAAGAATGTCTGCTGGTTGATAAGGTTGGATGGGAAAAGAGGGGTGTTTTTTGCAAAAAACTGCCCGAAAAGACCGAACCAGGCAAACGTGATGGATGCCCACAAAGCATCCTGCCCGAAGCGGATCAGCCCCGAGCGGCGAAATGCCCGCTGCTGCACGATCAGCCCGATGGCCGTCAGAATGGCAGCAGGAATGGCAAGCGTATAACGGGTCCAGACGTCGGCAACATCCCAAAGGGTCTGACCGACATATTCCCCACGAAAATGATAAAGCCCAAAAACCCAGACGGCTTGCAATCCAATCGGGATCAACAGGATCAGCCGCCGGGTGATTTCGTTATCTGCCAGGAGAAAACTCCCAAAAGCTGCCAGTGAAATAAAGGAGAATGCCAGGGTCGCGAGCTGCATGGCGGACATGATAGACATTTCGAGCGGGGTGGCGGGATGCCCCATCAGCACATACATCTCCATCCACTCGTGCGCGGCATGGACCAGGCCAAAGCCTGCCAGGGGAGGCAATGCCCTGCGCAGGCGGACATCGGAGGCGCGCCCACCTTCGGCAAGAACCAGCAGGCCCATGCAGAAAAATGCCAGCCCGTATATGAAGTAAATCGGAACGATGTAGGGTACGCCCAGGATCACGATCTGCCTCGTTCTTCCTTTAGCCTGCTCCCGTTATTTACACAACCCTCAACCTGCTGCCGCACGTGCGACAAAACCTGTCTCCGGGGTGCGCGCGTGCGCCGCATTCGTGGCAGTAAGCCTGTTCGTCAGCTTCCCCTTTGATTGGACGGCGGCGACGTCGCTGCGGTTTGGCTTCCCCGGATTGCGTGGACCGCCAGTACGAAAACAAGGCGATCGCGATCAATGCTAACCCAAACACTGCGATGATCCATGGCAAATTGGTAATCGAAACCCGGCCGGGTGTGTTCTCTCCCACCGGCTCTGCTGGCTGGACCTCACCAGCCTGACCCGGATTGATGAGCGTTTCAGAGGTCCTTTGGTATTCGAGATTGAATTGAAACGAGTTCCCCATATTCAGGTGATCCCTGGTCGTCGTACCAGATAGCGCCAATCCATTCGCGGCTGAGGCGGTCTTTTGCAGAACCGGAGAGGTGACCAGCTCTGTGCTATCGGCGGGGACGAGGATCGAGACGGTAAACTCTTTTACATAATAATCGCCGAACCACTGATACTGGAACTGGCGTCTGTTTCCAACGCGAGTGAGCGGCTGGTAGTATTCGATCCGCTGCGGATCATAGGTGTCCGCATTGATCGTGATGGTCTGCCATTCTCCCTGCTCCACGGGTCCGGTGAAATCTTTGTTGAACAGTTCTCCATTACTTTCCACTGCCACTGCGACCAGGTTGGCATCCTTAGGGAAGCGCATGGTTACCGTTGCAGGCAGCGGTGTGTCCTGCGAGACTACAAATTGATTAATAACCAGCATGGTTGGCTGGTCATATTCCGACCAAAGCTCAATGATAATTGAGTCTAGTTTTATTCCACCTTGCGCGCCCGCTTGCGAGGGCGATAACATTAATCCGAAAAGCAAGGCAAATACAAGCCACTTGCGCATAAGTGATCTCCGAAATCTATATAAACTACGTGTATCTTACCATGCAATGAATTAGGGGTAATCTGATTGCCTTACAGAATGATTTTGGGACGCAGAAAAACGCTGATTTTCGCTGATTCAAGACAAAAAATCTGCGTTTTCAGCGTGAATCAG
>JAFGCG010000088.1 GCA_016932715.1 Anaerolineales bacterium | reverse complement strand
CGACCAGGCAATGGATGATTGCCGTGGTCCAGGTCAGGGTGCGTCATTGAGCATGGGGAGGCTCTGTGGCGTTTTTGATTTATACGAGTACAGGAGCCGTGTATGAGCCAGCCCTTCGACCAAGCTCAGGACAAGCCCTTACTGGTAGAGATCATTGCTTACGCGCCGACCGCGTACTACCACTGCACGCATTGCGAAGTTGCCTGGCGCGGAGCAGGCATTAACAATCGTGCCCATGAGGAACAATTGCAAAGCAGCCTGCCCGAAGATTTGATCAAGGAGTATGAGATTGTGTCAAATTGGGCAAAGGAGATGTTCAGAATCCATAGCGATTCCATACGTCTCAAGGTGATCGACGCCGCCTCGCTCGAAGGACTTTACAAGGCACTGAAATACAATGCTCGCCGTTATCCGGCCGTGATTGTGAATCAAAAAGTCCGTTTTCTCGGAAGCCAAATGTTGCCGGCTGCGAGCGAGGAGATCGCCCGCCAGTTAGCCAGTCAACCGGACGGAGTTTGAATCGATGATCGATATGATCGGCCGCAAAGGACGCGAACTCAGCGCGCCGACCCCGAGCACAGATTTTGTGTACGTCTCTTTACTGCCGGTCGAGGTGAAAGCGTGCAACGAGTTTGCACCTCCTCCCTAACGAACCTCACAAAGTAGGTGTAAAATTAGTTCTATAAACCTCTGTTGAGAAATTGTTTCTAAGCCGCATAAACTGTGTTTCCGCCTTGATGAGCCAAATGTCACTTTCATTCGTCGCTCGGCAAGTTTGGATTTCTGTCTCGACCAGGCAATGGATGATTGCCGTGGTCCAGGTCAGGGTGCGCCATTGAGCACGGGGATGCTCTGTGGTGTTTTTTATTGGTAACACCCAGGCTGAGCAGGCGTGAGAGATGTTACCTGTCTTCTTTAAGAGATGTGGTGAATTGGATTTAACGGCGATGTTTTTTCAAAGCAGATTCGGCGCGACGAGCATACACCGAAGCTGGCCAGGTGTCCAGAACCAGGTTGAACTCCACTGTGGCGGGCCCATCCATCCCCTTGCGACGATAAGCCACGCCCAGGTTGTAGTGTGCAGCTGCCTCATATTTCACTCCCAGGTACCCCTGCCCGGCCTGTTTGGTCACATCCTTGAACAATGTAATCGACTCATCAAGTCTGTTCGCCTCTAATAACATGGTAGCCCGGTTGATTTTTAGAACGAGGTCACTCGTCATATCGGGCCATAGCCGTGAAGCAAGTCCATACAATCGTTCCGCCTGGTTATGCCGGCTTTGTTTTGCAAACACGTTCGCCAAATCAATCAGCAGGCGGACCCGCATAGTTATCAGGTACAGTACTATGAGAAATAAAACCAGGTTGACACGAATCCCTAAAATTGCCAGGCCACCGGCAATGAGCGTAATGGCAGCCGATTCCAACAGAAAGCGCGTCGAAATTGCTTCACGGCGCAACAGGGCCAACCCGCCCACCAACAGCGCATACAGAAAGCCAATCAGAAGAAGCAGGAATGGAAGACTCACTTTGACCTCGAGGAACGCATTGGAAATTTACAGTGCATCCTATCCGACGTTTATTGGTTTGTCAATCGCTGTGCAGCAAACGCGCGCAGAACCCTATGAGATTCTGACACATCCGGATTGGAAGGCGGCAACAAATTCAGACGTAAGGACCATGAAGGTAACAAGGTAAGTAAAAAGGAGGCGCTCCATTGCAAAACAACCATCTTAGTTCTCCCCTCATCATGACAACCTGCGAGGCGATCCGCAGGCAGTGTATCTCGCCAAACGACACCATAAAGGAGATGTATCTATGAACGCTGTTGTAACACTTTTGATCGGGCTCGTCGCGATTGCTGTGGGATATGGAGTATACGCCAAATCGATCAATAAGAACGTCATGAACCCCGACGAGAAGAAGGCCACTCCTGCCAAAATGTATATGGATGGTGTGGACTTCACCCCGGCAAATCGGAACGTCCTGTTCGGCTACCAGTTCAAATCCATTGCCGCGCTGGGACCGATCACCGGACCAATTGTGGCTGTCCAGTGGGGCTGGTTACCCGCGCTGTTGTGGATCATCTTCGGCACATTCTTCATTGGCTGGGTACAGGACTTTTCCACGATTATGATGGGCGTGCGCGAAGAAGGCCAGTCCCTGGGCGCGTTATCTTACCGCTTCGTCTCGCCGAGGGCGCGGACCATCCTGTTGACTTTCATTTACTTCTACCTGCTGCTCATCATGGGTGCCTTCGGCAAGATCGTTGGATATGACCTGATGACAAACCCGGCTGTCCCGTTGGGCGTACTGCTGGTGATCGGTGTTGGACTGCTGGCTGGCCAAATGACCTATAAATGGAAGATGGACATCATCCTCACCAGCGCCATCACCGTCATCCTGGCTTTTGTGGGCATCTGGCTGGGAACGCTGCCTGGCGTCAAGAATCTATTCCTGGCCATCAACGGCGGTGAGACCTCCCCGGTGGTCTTCGGTTCGGTGACACAGGCGCAGTTCATCTGGAGCCTGGTGACCCTGGTCATCTGTTATTTCGGTGCCATTCTGCCCATCTGGCGCTGGGCACAGCCGATCAACTACGTTGCCTTCTGGATCGTTTTCCTGGGCATCGCGGCCGGCACCGTCGGTTTGCTGGTCTGGCGCCCGTCCATCCCAGCCGATTTCCCGGCTTTCACCAATTGGAATGGCAACCTGTGCGCTGCTTCGGACTGCAGCGGGCTCGAGAAAACACCGCTCGCTCTCGGCGCCCTGTGGCCGCTCCTGTTTGTGACCATTGCCTGCGGAGCAATCTCCGGCTGGCACAGCCTGGTCTCGTCCTCTGGCACGGCGCGCCAACTGGAGAGTGAAGCTGACGCCCTGTACGTGGGCGGCGGCGCCATGTTCCTGGAAATGTTCCTGGCTGTGCTTTCCCTGCTGACCGCCGTTGTCGGTGTCGGCGCAACCACAGGCTTCGCCGGTTACGTCGGCATGATCGCAGCCGGTAAAAATGCCGGGGTATTTGCCGTTGGCTTGAGTGAAATGATGTCCCGCATCGGCGTGCCGACTTCCTTTGGCTTGCCCTATGGTTCCGTTTTCCTGACCCTGATGGCACTTACCATTATGTACCTGGTGGTGCGCTTCATGCGCGTTGCCTCGGCAGAGTTTATGGGCGATAAAGTGCCGCTGTTCAAGAACGCAACATTTGGCTCGATCGTTGCCCTGTTGCTGTCAGCCGTTCTCATTTACACCGGCTTCTGGGCACGCATCTGGGTACTGTTCGGAGGCGCCAACCAGTTGATGGCCGCCCTGACATTGCTACTCATCACGCTCTGGCTGATGTCCAAGGGCAAGAGCTACATGTGGACGCTGATCCCCTTCGTGTTCATGTATATCACCACCATCGGCGCCCTGCTCCTCACCGCCTACAACACCATCCACCAGGTGATGACCACCCCCGGTCTTGCCATTGACCTGGTCGTGGGCAACTGGCTGGCAGGTCTGATCGCCATTTACCTGGTGATCTCCGCGCTGATCCTGGGCTGGGATTCGCTTCAAGCCTTCCAGCGCCAGCGCGCCGCAAGCGTCGAAGCCAAAGCGAAAGTCTGATTTCATCACAGGAATAAATGGGCGGCGCGTCGAGCGCGTCGCCCATCCCTGCTCAAGTCCAAAATGAGCGCCGCCCGTTGAATGTGAGTTCTACCATCCTGGGAACATGGGCGCCAGCCTTACTTACGGGACACTGGCAGCACGCGAATACCTGTCGAGCACGCTGATTCGATCACCCGAGGCAGAATTTGAGTTTTCCCCCCTTCATTACCCGGCTGGGACGAGGCGTCAAAAGTACGTTCAGGACGCTGGCGGAGATCATCTATGGGGCCACCATCCACGAGATGGTGAGAGACCTGCGCAAGGAACGGGCCCATCTGGAGCATCTCTTCATCCTGATCGTCTTCGGCGACATTTTAGGCATCCCCATTCTCCCGCCTTACTACACTCTGCATCTGCTGCCCTATATCGCCCCCAACATCACCGGATGGAAACGCAGCTTGCTGCGCGAACGCGACCTGACCGACTTGTGCGACCAGGAAATCGGTTGAAGGTATACAATTGGACTCATCGAAAGGAATATATTATGACAGAAGAAAAGAAACCCGGTTTTTGGAGCAACATCAAAAGCGTGTTGTATGGCATGGCTGGACACGATATGTCCCGCTATGCCCTCAAGACACGCGGCAGCATGGAGCATCTCTTCATCCTGATCACCATGGGTGACCTGCTCGGCATCCCGATCCTGCCGCCATACTACAGCCTGCGCCTGCTCCCCTATGTGGTGCCGCAGATCAGCACCTGGAAACGGCGCATGCTGCGCGAAAGAGACCTCACCGACGCCCTGGCTTAGGAGCAAACCATGTCACTGAAAGAGATTTTCGAGAAGAACCCCGACCGCCGTTACATTATGTTTGGTGGGAAAGGCGGGTTGGGCAAAACCACATTCAGCGCTGCCACGGCTTACTGGCTGGCAAAACGGGGATACAAGGTATTGGTCTTCTCCGTCGACCCACAAGCCAGTCTGTCCGACATCTTTGAGAAGGACATCTTTGGCAAGGGCCCGGTCGAGATCATGCCCAACCTGTTCGCCCAGGAAATCGACGCCGACCAGCGCATCCGTGAATACCAGGATGAGATCCGCCAGAAGATCCTGGATATGTATGGGCTGGATCAGGTCCCGGAAGAGATCGAGAATTACATCCAGGCTGCGGCCGCCGAACCCGCCATGGAAGAGAGCGCCATCTTTGACGAGGTCGTGGATATTGTCGTCAGCGGCGAATACGATTACTACATCTATGACCTCGTGCCGCTCGGCCACGCCTTGTATTATCTGAGCATGGCTTCCGTCTATGACCAGTGGATCGACAAGATCACTGGCCTGCGTGAAGAAATGGCTGAGTACGATCAAGTCGCCGCGGTCATGCGACGCGAGAAGGAAACGGAAGAGGATAAGATCCTCAAGGAACTGCAATACATCAAGCACCGCATCAACGCCTCGTCCAGCATCCTGACCGATAAAGTGAAGACTGCTTTTTACTTCGTGCTCATCCCGGAAGAGATGATCATCCTGGACACACAAAAAGCCGCCGGGCTGTTTGCCAAATATGACGTACCTCTTTCGGGGTACATCGTCAACCGCGTCATCCCGCCGGAACTGGCAGCAGACAATATCCCAGACTACCTGCGCAACCGCATGGAAATGCAGAAAAAGTATCTGCACAAGATCGAACAGACCTTCGGCAGTGAAGTGTTGACCAATGTCCCCGAATTCGAGCGCGATATCACAGGCTTGCCCATGATCGAACGTGTGGCGAATGCCCTGTTCGAAGGGCAGAGGTGAAATATGGCTCCCATTGAAATTTCCATGCAAAAATACATGGCTGATAATCCCAGCCTGAAGTACATCTTCTTCGGCGGAAAAGGCGGGGTCGGAAAAACCGTTCTGGCTGGCACAGCCGCCCTCTGGACCGCCCAGCAGGGCAAGCGGACGCTCCTGGCTTCCACCAATCCCGTCCACTCGTTGAGCAGCATGCTTGACCAGAACGTGTTTGGCAAGTCAACCCCCGTCAATGGCATACCCAATTTATGGGCTTATGAAATTGACACCAAGGACACCATCGAGAAATCCAAGCGCGAGATCCGCGAAAAGATCGAATGGTTCCTCAAGTTTGCCGACATCAAAACCAAGGCGGATGAGTTCGTCGAATCGGCAACCATGAACCCCTCCTTCGAAGAGTCAGCCATGTTCGAGAACATGATCGACCTGATGTTCAAGGACGAATACGATGCTTATGTATTCGACACAGCCCCCACTGCCAACGCCCGCCGCCTGCTGGGAATGTCCAGCGTCTATTCGATGTGGGTCAATAAAATGGTGCAAAGCCGTGAAGAGGCTGCCAGCCTGAAAGACCTGCTCGCCTACAGCAAGAAGAAAAAAGAGAAAGACCCACTGATGGAATACCTTCTCAACATGCGGGAGCGCATGGCCAACGCGAAAAAATTGCTGACCGACAAATCGCTGACCTCGTTCTTCTTCATTACCCTGCCCGAAGCGCTGCCCATCGCAGTCATTACCCGCTTCATCGGCTGGTTCCATGAGTTCAATATCCCGGTCGGCGGAGTGATCGTGAACATGCAAATCGACAGGAACAGCGTCAAAGACGACTCGCCGGACTTTGTCAAGAACCGCGTTTCCATGCAGGATGCCTATATGGAAAAAATCGACCAGGAATTTGGCGACCGGGTGCGCTCCGTGCTGCCGCTCCTGGAAACCGAAGTACGCGGCGTGGATATGCTCAAACGCATGGCCGGCCTGCTATACAGGTAACATCTCCCCTCTCGAGGCTCGGACAATTCGTCGTGACAAAAGTCACGACGAATTTTTTAAAACTGCCATTTATTTCGCCAGTTCACTCAATTCAGACAAAAATTCCGCTGCCGGGCCGAACCGCATGATCCGCAAGTGGGCGCGCAGGAAGATGTGTGGTTTATTTCCGCGCAGGGCCAGACGGATAACCACTGCGCCATAGCGCTCCAGGAAGGATCGCAACTTCGCAGCCAGCACCCTGTCTCCTTGCTCTTCGACGGCAACCTGGAGCCCGCGCGGACCATCCGAAACGGTCAGCTTTTTACGCTCTGTGTCCTTCAAGCGATTTGCCAACTGCTGATCCCCGCGACGGGCAACCTCCAGCTCCTCATCCGGTTTTGATTGAAATGTGAGCCATAAAATCAATTCGTCGCCCTTCCCCTGCAAACGATGGAATACCCAAAACAGCAGATTTTCCCGCGGCGCCAGCAAATAAACTGCCTCCACCTGCCGGAAAGGAGGCGCTGCCCGTTTCACTTCCAACCGCCCGCCTGTGACCATACCAGGCAGTTTTTCACCAGCAGACACCGGTCCCAGGGTCTTGAGCCCCTCGTACAGCCACTCCAAAATCTGGCCGGCATGCTTACGGTTATAATAAAAGCCTCGAATGTAACCAAGAATCAATACTGCACAGATTCCGATCACCACCCATTGACCCAGATTTAATTCCATTGCGACCTCCTGACCAGTTTGGTTAAAGTGGCTCTACCGTTTTTAACGGGAAACCCTTTCTCACCACAAAGTACACAAAGGTCACGAAGGAAAAAAGCCCGTAAAATCAAACCTTG
>JAFGCG010000087.1 GCA_016932715.1 Anaerolineales bacterium | reverse complement strand
TCTCCCTGACAAGAGTCATTCCGCCTGTCTTTTCCAGACGTTTGACCCTTCTCACTCTCGTGCTTTCGCACGCTAAACAAGTACTTCGATTTTTCTGCGTTTATGGAAGCCCCTGTATCTTTAGATTCCGCTAAAACAGCGCAGGAACCGGGGTAGTCAGAACGCCCCTCGGCGGCGGTCTCCTGACCGCCGTCGAGCACAGACTGAAATATACCACCCGTATTAATTGGGTACGGGCCACAAGCTTGCAGGGGTTAGGATACATTCATCCGTTGGCTGGCTGAAAATTCTAAAGAATTCTTCCTGAGATAAAGATGCCGCTTCGTCAAGCGGCTTATAGGTATTCTGGATGATTTGAGGCCAACCTGATGGTTCTAATTGAGCACGATCGAGAGTCTACCTATCGCCAAAACAGGGTGTCATCTTTGTGTCGCAAAAATATGTAGTGAAACAGGCGGATCACTCAGACACTCGCCCCATCTCTCGCCGTGTATACTTGTCGCTATGGATACCCTCTCTGGCTCTGTCGAGCGCATTACCTTCTACAATCCCGAAAATGGATATACCGTCCTGCGCCTGCGCCCGGAGCATCAGAGAGGCATTCACGGAGTGCCGAAAGCCAGCCTCAGTTCGGATGGGCTGGCGACCGTCGTGGGGAATTTGCCAGAAGTCTCTCCGGGGGAGTTTCTGCAGCTTCAGGGACAATGGGACCGGCATCCAAAGCATGGCTCGCAGTTCAAAGCGGAAGTCTGCGAACAAACCTTGCCGGCCACGATCGCCGGCATCCAGGGCTATCTCGGCTCAGGCATGATCAAAGGCATCGGTCCAAAACTGGCGGAGCGGATCGTTGGGAAATTCAGGGAAGATACCTTCGAGGTGATCGAACGAAATCCTGAACGACTACTCGAAGTCTCTGGGATCGGCATGGACCGCACCGGCAGGATCACCAAAGCCTGGGAGGAACAAAAACAGGTTAAGGAGATCATGGTATTCCTGCATGGTCACGGGGTAAGCACCAACCTGGCGGTCAAGATCTACAAGACCTATGGAGATAAATCGCTTGAGACCGTCCAGCAGAATCCCTACCAGCTGGAGCGCGACATCTACGGGGTCGGTTTCAAGACCGCCGACCGCATTGCTCGCGCACTGGGTCTGCCGGTCGATCATCCTTCCCGTATCGAAGCGGGAATTGTGTTCGCCTTGAACGAAATGATCAATGAGGGGCATGTGTTCGTTCCCAAAGAGTCTCTTGGAGGACGAGCAACTGAACTGCTGGAAGTCTCGGCGGACTTGATCGCTCCTGCACTGGATCGCCTGGCGCAGGCAGACCGCATTCGTGCCGATATGGTTCCGCTGAACAAGAACTCGTCAGAAAAAGGCTCAGCAGTCAGTGAGGCTGCCGGAGCCTATAGTTCTTCTGTGATCTATCTGACTCCACTCTATTTTGGCGAAAGGGGAGTCGCAGAACGTTTGAAAACGCTGGCAAGCGCTGTCTCACCAGCCAGAGCAGTGAACCAAACTCTTTTCGCAGACGAGCAGCTGTCGGACGAACAACGCTCGGCAATCCAAATGACGCTGACCCATCCCGTCAGCGTACTCACAGGCGGTCCGGGAACGGGCAAGACCACCTGTCTGAAAGCCTTGATCACCGCGCTGGAAACACAGGACATGAAGTACGCCCTTGCCTCGCCGACCGGACGTGCGGCAAAGCGCCTCTCCGAGGCGACCGGTCGATCTGCCAGGACCATTCATCGGTTGCTGGAATACTCTCCGATCGAGGGTTTCAAACACAACGATGAAAATCCGCTCGATCTGGACTTCCTGGTCGTGGACGAAGCGTCCATGCTCGACCTGCTGTTGACAAACAACCTGCTCAAGGCAGTTCGATCGGGAACGCGCGTGCTGTTTGTCGGAGATGTGGACCAGCTCCCTTCCGTGGGCGCCGGCGATGTGCTTCGCGATCTGATCGACAGCCGCGTCGTGCCGGTTACGCGCCTGAACACCATCTTCCGCCAGGCGGCGCATTCCAGGATCATCACGAATGCCCACCTGATCAATCAGGGCAAACTCCCGGATTTTTCCAAAAGTGAAGGCGATTTCTTCCTGTTCCCCGCCGAAGATGCAGCAGCCGCGGCAGACTGGGTCCTGCAGATCGTCACGGAACGGATCCCACAGAAGTTCGGCTTCGATCCGGTCCAGGATATCCAGGTCATAGCGCCGATCTATCGTGGACCAGCGGGAGTAACAGTTCTGAATGATCGCCTGCAGGAAAAGCTCAATCCACCGGCAAACAATAAGCCAGAACGGCGGCTGTTTGGGACCGTCTTCCGTCTGGGAGATAAGGTCATGCAGACCCAGAACAACTATGACAAGGATGTCTATAACGGGGACATAGGCTTCATCCGGTCCATCGATCTGATCGAACAGACCCTGAGCGTGAACTTCGAGGGCAAACCTGTCACTTTCGACTGGAGCGAAGCGGACGAGCTGGCGCTTGCCTACGCGGTTTCGGTTCACAAAGCCCAGGGCTCGGAGTTCCCCGTGGTGGTGATGCCGATCGTGACCCAGCATTACATGATGCTGCAGCGCAATCTGCTCTACACCGCGATCACCCGCGCCCGGAAACTCTGTGTGCTGGCAGGCAGTCGGCGCGCCATCGGCATGGCAGTGCGAAACAATAAAGTGGCACAGCGCTTTACTGCTTTGGAGTGGCGGTTGACACAGAATAAAGATGTCAATAGGTCTGCGGCATGATATACAAACTCGAATTACTCCAGAGCCATGCTCCTGATCTGATCTTTACTCAGCGGGCCTGCTAATCGTTTTTTACGATTCCCTTGGTGATTGTACAAAACTTACGCTAAATTATGAGAATTTGATTAGAAAATCCATCTTCTGTCATTTTGACCCCTTATCATTCGACGTAAGAATAGAACGGTAAATAAGCCGTAATCCAATAATTAGAGGTAAGGAGATTCTCATGAACCCAGTTAAAAGCACCACCAGGAAGGCCGCGCAGAAGTCCGCCAAGGGACTCACAGCCGAGGAACGAGCCGCGTTGAAGGAGCGCATCAAGGAGGAGAAGGCGGAACGCGAAGGCAAGATGGCGGAAAGCGCCGCACTCGAGGCGATCGCTGCCATGCCAGAACCAGATCGCTCCATGGCTAAGCGGATCCATGAGATCGTTAAAGCCAGCGCGCCAACCCTCTCGCCAAAAACCTGGTACGGGATGCCCGCGTATGCCAACAAGGACGGCAAGGTCGTCTGCTTCTTCACAGCTGCATCAAAGTTTAACTCGAGGTACGCGACGTTCGGCTTCAACGACGATGCAAACCTCGACGAAGGCGCCATGTGGCCGACCTCCTTCGCACTGAAGGAGTTGACCGCCGCGGCAGAGAAGGAGATCGCTGCGCTCGTGAAGAAAGCCGTCAGCTAAGCATGAAAGCAAGTATGAGTCCTTCCCCGAAAGAAAAATCCGCATCTCAACAGATAGATGCCATCATCAAGGAGCCGGGTGACTGGCGGGGCAACAAACTATCCCAGCTGCGCGCTCTGATCAAGAAAGCCGACCCTGCCGTGGTCGAAGAAGTGAAATGGAAAAAACCCTCCAAACCATCGGGAGTCCCGGTTTGGTCTCATGATGGAATCATATGCGTAGCAGATACGCTCAAGAACGCTGTGAGGTTGACATTCCCCAAAGGTGCTCAGGTGCAGGATCCGAAGAAGCTCTTCAATACACGTCTGGAAAGCAACACGGTTCGTGCCATCGACTTCTACGAAGGCGATACTGTAGATGAGGCGGCGCTAAAGGCACTCATTCTCGATGCCGTGGGGTTGAACACGCCAAAAGAGCCCGAGCGATAAGCAGACTGCCTCCGTCAAAGATGAAAACAGCACGCTTCGCGGTCATCGGGCTGATCCAATGAACGTTTCACGAATCCGTCATTGCGAGCGAAGCAATCTCATACAAAATTACAGACGAAAAGGCCATGAGGGACTGCTTCGTCGTGGGGCTGCCGCCCCATTCCTCGCAATGACGGATCAGGAGATCAAACTCATGAAATACTTGTTATTGATGTATGCAGATGAGTCGATTGGCTCAAACTGGTCGAAGGAAGAATTACAGGCTGCAAAGGAGACCTGGGCTGAGTTCAGGAAGGAGCTGTCGGCAGCCGGTGTACTGGTTTCCAGCAGCGGTGTCGCCCCCGACACCAGCGCGACGACGGTCCGCGTCCGGAACGACAAAACCATGATCACCGACGGTCCGTTTGCGGAGACCCACGAGCAGCTGGGTGGGTATTTCCTTGTCGATTGCAAGGATCTCGATGAAGCAATTCGCTGGGCGGAAAAGATCCCCACCGCGAAATACGGCTCGATCGAGATCCGGCCTTTGTGGTCCCCGGGATCATGAAGCTGGAGAGCAGATGACCGCCGCGGAACAGATCGAACGGATCTTCCGCGCAGAGCACGGTCGCGTCCTGGCAGCACTGATCAGCCAGTTCGAGGATTTCGATCTTGCAGAGGATGCCCTCCAGGATGCGCTGGTCAACGCGCTGGAGCGTTGGCAGGGCGCTGGCATTCCCGAGAATCCAGGGGCCTGGCTGACGACGGTCGCCCGGCGCAGAGCCATCGATCGGATACGTCGTACAGCAGCTCTCGAAGATGGTTTACGAGTTCTCGATCCTCAACTTTTTTCATATGATGAGCACGAAATGGACGAAACCCAAATCCCGGACGAGCGTCTGAAATTGATGTTCACCTGCTGTCATCCCTCGCTGGCGCTGGAAGCCCAGGTTGCTCTGACATTGCATACCCTGGGTGGTTTGACGACTCGCGAGATCGCGCGTGCGTTCCTCGTGCCAGAGCCGACCATGGCGCAGAGACTGGCCAGGGCGCGTGCAAAAATCCGCAGTGCCGGGATCCCTTATCGCGTCCCCCCAATCGACCTTTTGCCGGAACGTCTCGACGCCCTCCTGGCGGTTATCTATCTGATCTTCAACGAAGGATACAGCGCTACGATTAGCCAAGCTGATCGCGGTGACGAACCGATCCGCAAGGAGCTCTGTCTGGAGGCGATCCGTCTCTGTCGCGTGCTGATTGCGCTCATGCCAGGCAGCGCGGAGGCTCGCGGCTTGCTGGCTCTGATGCTGCTGCACGATTCACGCCGCGGGACGCGCCTGGATGAGACAGGCGAACTCGTCCTGCTCAGCGAACAGGATCGTTCACGCTGGGATCGGTTGGAGATCCGCGCAGGGATCGAGGTACTTGACGAAGCGCTTGCCTTAAATGATCCGGGGCCATACCAGGTGCAGGCAGCAATTTCCTCACTGCACGCTCAAGCACCTGCCGCCGAGGCGACAGATTGGCACACAATCGCTGCGTTGTATAAAACATTAGCGCTGATGACCCCGTCGCTGGTAGTCGAGGTCAACCGCGCAGTGGCGGTGGGGATGGCGGAAGGGCCGCAGGAAGGTTTGAGAATCCTCGAGGGTCTGGGAGACCGGGCGCAGGGATACTATCCTTTTCACGTAGTCCGTGCCGACCTGCTTCGGCGGTTGGGTCAGCTCGAAGAAGCCAGCGAGTCTTACGAGCGGGCGATTGCGTTGTGCACCAACCCGGCAGAACGTTCTCATCTTCAGCGACAGCTCGACCCATTAATCAATGCATTGGATTAATTCTGCAAGAAGCTGCTTTGCCCTGATCTTGTTCCCCGATTTTGCATACTCTGTCGCCTGCTTTAGCTTATCCATCCTATCCGCCCTCTGTGAACGATCAGAAAACAATGCGTTATTGCAGGTGTGTCGGTTTGGACCGGGTCAGATAGCCTAATCCACTTTGCCCATCCATAATAATTTCCAGGTGATGGCCCGGGCGTTCCGCTGGAATATGGATGACTTTGATGCAGCGACTGGCCTTGGTTTGCTGAGAAAAAAATTTCGACATCTGGTTTTTAGACTGCCTGATGAAATCCCAATTGAAGTGGTCTCTGGGTTCCTCCGGGTAGACCGCCAGGGGGTAAATTTGTGCCTCCACCAGGTCTTGAAAGAAATGGGTCCCATACGATGGTTCGGAACTGAAACCACGCTGGTTACTGGCCACCTCCACCAGGGCACGCGTATTGAATATGTCCGCATACGTGACGGGCACCCCTTGCATGGCATCCGACGACCCCCAGCGGCCAGGACCTACCAAAATAAAAGTCCGTCCTTCCAATGACTTGTTCAGATGTCCGATCCAACGTGCCACTTCCGTATAATCAGCGGGAGTATCCAATTGATGATAGGCTTCTGAATCGACATAGACGATATATTCGACCTGGCTGACACGCCCCTGAGGCACCATCCGGGTACAAAGCAAAATCTTATCCTGCGCCGGTAAATCCGTGGGGAGGGACTGGGTCTTGCGATCCTCTGCGCTCCACTGGTTTTGCGGGCGGCATTGCAGCAGATGGAAAGCAAGTGTCGGTTTACTGCTTCCGGGTGTGAACGAAACGGCAAATTCAATGTCAACGGGCCGTTCGTATTGCTGCTCGAGCCGGGTCAGAACCGTTTTCAGCAGCGGCACAAACGTACCGCGCTGCAGGAGTCCATCGAAGGTCAGGATCAGCTGCGCCGGGTCGATGCTGAGCCCGAGGGTGAGCGGCGGACGCACAGTCTCCCCATCATCCACCGAAACCAGCCAGCGCAGGGGGTAATAATCCGGTCCCAGGATCGATTCGACCGGCACGGTGGTCAGGGTATTTTGCTCCAGGTCAAGTGCATCGACGAAATGCTGCGAATAGTATCGGATGGCTTTGGGCATCACCTCGGGGCGCAGCTGCGGGTGACTGAGATTGACCAAGCGCGGATAATCGCCAGCCATCCGATCCACCGCGCGCGTCCCCAGGCCCATCACCAGCCGCATAAAGCCTTCTTCACGTTTCAGGCGCGTGTTCCATACAATCGGACTGTAGCTATATGCCACACCAGCCACCGCCGGGAAGTAGTATTGGCGGTGGCGGTGACCCTGCACCTCCTGCAGCAGGATCGCCATCCGTTCGTCGTAATCCAGCAGACCCATGCGGCGGCGATACATGAGCGCATCCGGACCGAAGACACTGGCATAACTACGGCGGATGGCGAGAGTCAGGTCACGCAAATTTTCCTTGAGGGTCCCCTGATTCGGGCAGAAAACACTGACATATTTTCCCGCAAACGACATGCCAAAGTTATCTTCCAGGAGGCTGGAGGAACGGACGATCAAAGGCGTTTTGCCCACATCGCGCAGGATCTCACGCAGCTGCTGGGCAACTTCCTCCGGGAAGCGCGCGCAGGTATATTGCTCCTGGATCTTCGGGTATTCGAGGCGGATCTGTTCGGCAGTCTTGTATTTCTGATTCAGGAATTCCAGTTTGTTGGCGGCGAGAAAATCATAGAAGACATCTGCACCAATAAAGTACGAACGCGGCAGGACAATTTTCTCAAAGATCTCAGGCGCCATGTTTTGCAAAATCTTGTAAGCCAGCAGCAGACCGGCAGCCTTGCCTCCAATTTTTCCGGTGCCGATGCGGCGCTCCAGGATCATATTGAAATCTGTGGTCGTGAACCAGCGCTTGGCAATATGAATAAAAGCCAGCTGGTCGCTGACCATGCTTTTGAGCAGCACAACGCGCAGTTCCTGGAGGTGATGGTCCACGGCGTCGCGCTCTTCGTCTGGCAGCGCTTCATACTTTTCAGCCTGCCTCAGGACCATTTCCAGCGGTGCGAGTTCGGGATTGAAAGGCAGGCTGTGGTCCGGCTGGACGCTGCGGCCATCAGCCTGGTGCATCAGCAGGTCATCCAGGATATGGTAGAGAATTTCGATGGGCAGGTTATAAGCGAAGTAGAAGTCGGTCAGGGTTCGCCGCACCCGGCTCCAGCGGAGTTCCCACTGTTCGGCATCCTCCTTCTGGTCGCCGATCAGCCCCTCCCGTTCCTGGGAAAGCACGGCTTTCTCATTGACCTCCGCCTCGAAGCGCTGATGCGTGATAATCCCGCGGCGGAATAGTTCCGCGCGCATCCGGCGGCGGATATCCGACGCCAGCATGGGATACTGGGCGATCAGCAGATAGATGTCCAGGATTTTGGAGGATTCAGGCGGAGTATGCGTCATTGCAATTGCCTGTAGTGTCTCCCTAGGCTCACGCGTAAGGAGACACTACATTAAGAACATTGTAATTATAGTCTATGCCCAACCGCGCAAACGGACGGCTTCGGCGACCCTGTTGACGGCTACCAGGTAGGCGCCCAGGCGGTTATGGACCCTGTGCTGCTGCGCCGCGTTATGCACAGCCCAGAAAGCGGACGTCATTTTCTTCTCCAGGCGTTCGTGGACAACGCATTCTTCCCAGTAATAGTCGTAGGCATTCTGGACCATTTCGAAGTAAGAAACCGTGACGCCGCCGGCATTGCAGAGAAAATCCGGGATGACGTAGGAGCCTTTGTCGTGCAGGATCTGATCGGCCTCAGGCGTGGTGGGACCGTTCGCCAGTTCGACGATGATCCTGGCTCTGACGCGGTCAGCGTTGTCTTCGTTGATGGCATTTTCCAAGGCCGCCGGGATCAGGACGGTCACATCCAGCTCGAGCAGGTCCTCGTTGCTGATACATTTGGACCCGGGGAAGTCAATTACTGAACCGGTTTTGGCTTTGTGCGCCGAGACCTTCGCAAAATCCAGTCCATCGGGGTTATAGATGCCACCCCGGGAATCAGACACAGCCACGACCTTGAGACCAAATAGTTCCACGCCCAGTTTGTGAGCAAACGAACCGGCATTGCCATAACCCTGGATGGCTGCCGTTGCGCCCTTGAGCTCCAGGTTGAGCGCTTTCGCCGCCTCGCGCAGACAATACATGCCGCCGCGCGCCGTGGCGTCGCCGCGCCCAGCCGAACCACCCAGCGCCAGGGGCTTGCCCGTGATCATGCCGTATTCGTTGTACCCCTGCATGAAGGCATATTCATCCATCATCCAGGCCATGATCTGCGGAGTCGTGTACACGTCTGGGGCGGGCACATCCTTTTCCAGGCCGAGGATTCGTCCCACCTGGCGGATGTAGGCACGGCTCAGCCGCTCCAGTTCGCCGGCCGAGAGCGACTTGGGATCGCAGATGATGCCGCCCTTTCCGCCGCCCAGCGGGATATCGACTACCGCGCATTTCCAGGTCATCCAGGCTGCCAGGGCGCGGACCAGGTCGACCGTCTCACCGCTGTGGAAGCGGATGCCGCCCTTGTTGGGACCGCGCGCATCGTTGTACTGGACGCGGAAGCCATGGAAGATGCGGGTCGTGCCATCGTCCATCTTGACCGGGAGCGTGACGTGCAGTTCGCGAAGCGGCCAACGCAATAGTTCATGCACGGCCGGGTCAAGCTGCAGGACCGCGGCGGCATCATCCAGCTGCCGCTGCGCCATCTCGAAAGGATTGAAAGCTTTTTTGTTCACTGTAGTCTCCTTCTATTCATCAACGAGTTATCATCGTTGGCGCTTTTATGATTGCATGACAAAAGTGGCAACGTACGTTTCTGTTCTGCGATGTTATAAAGCCCGGAATGCCACTAAGAGAAGTTTCGGAGACAACTGATAAATCTGGAGAATTTGGTATATCAATACAGATGCTTAATATTATTAGCAGTACCACACAGGCACCGAAAAGATGTACTGCCTGGTTGAGCACAGACGATACCTGTGCAAGTTCTTCGTTCAACGGCGGCCATCGTGCAGGGACCACGCCAAGAATTGTTTTACTGGCTGGAACGAACAGGTGACACCGTACTGAATAATCTCTCCCGCCCTCTCTGCTACTCTTAAATTCGGGTTAATTTATCATCACTTTCCATTATCGTCAATTGTCCACACAACAAACTGGAACAGCATTTATATAGCAAACCCACCGCGAAAGAATGATTTCGCGGTGGGTTATGTTTTACTCGCTCCTATTTTTGACTTAAAGCCTGTTCGGCGGCTTCCAGGATCACATCCTCACCGTTGAATTCCCTCTGCAGGGTCTCCACCGTGACCGGCACTTTGATATCCGGGACGACCCCTTCCCCTTCAAGGTGAATGTTCCCTTCGGCATCCACCGCGCGCCCGATGGTCATCTGCGTAAAGATCCCTTCAGGCATCAGGAACTGCTCCACGCTGCCGCCCGCGCCGACCGAGGAATACTGCCCGACGATGGTCGCGCGATCGTTGACCGTCATCGCGTAGGAGAAGAACTCACAGGCGCTGGCACAGGCTGGTCCCACCAGCACAACCACCGGACCATGATACCGGAGCGCAGGGCGCGGCGGGATCATGATGGCTTCATCGCCCGGGTCCATGTAGAATTCGCCGGTGTCCTTGCTGTAGCGGGCGGTGTTGCCAACGACGATCTCCTCATCGAAGAAATAAGCTGCCATCTGGTCCGCCAGCCAGCCGCTGCCGCCGCCGTTGTAGCGCATGTCGATGATCACACCCGGGATCTCGTTCTCATTGAAAAACTGCAGGGCGCGTTCCCAAACCTGGATGGACAAGACATCGTTGTCCGAAAAGCTGTTGACCTGTAGATATCCATATCCGCTTGGCAGCAGGTCATATTCGACGGGTAAAGATGTCGCCGGCTGACCATAATATAAGGATCCAAAGTTAAAGCTCTCACGTTCGCCGACCACATCCAGTGCGGCAGTTTGTTCGGCTCCGCCGGGATTTCTGAATGTGACTTCCACCTCACCCGTTGCCAGCGGGAAACGTACTGCATAGCGCAACTGCTGCAAGCGCTTGATGGCCGGATTGCTGAACGGAGACGACCAGGGCACATTTGCCTCGACCACCTCCGCTGTGGGCTTGCCATCCAGGGAGAGGATCTCCGCACCCCACTCCATCCCGGCCTGCTGCGCCGGTCCACCGTTCACGATGTAGTTGGCGATGATCTTGCCATCGTCGGTCTCGCGCATGGCGAAGCCCAGGCCGCCGCTGGTTTCGTTGATGAAGTCATCGTTCAGAGAGGATGAATCGAATCCGATGTGAGTATCCGGGATGGACCACAGGAAGTCGCGCAATGCCAGTGCATATGCATGCGGATCGTTGTTCTCCTCTGCTTCCTCGAAGCGCGGGCGGAACTCCTCGCCTTTGGCTTCCCAGTCAATGTCCTTCAGTTCGGTAAACGCATATTCGTTCGTGAACTTCTCCAGCATCGCGTCGAAAGCTTCCGTATACGAGAGCCCAGAGAAGTCGTCCAGGGCGGTGCTCTCCGGTTCGATGAGATCAATGGTCAGCTGCTCGGAGCGGTCAATCTCGAAGGGCGACTTGTCCATATCGACCACAGACCAGCCCGCGGGCAGGTCCATGACCGGATCGTCATCCGTGAAAAGCATTTCGTCCGCCCCAAAATCCGAGGGGAATTGCTGCTGACCGTCCGGGGCATAAACGAGATACTTGCCGCCAAACACCTCAAGGTAACTCTCGGGATTGTCACTCACTTTTGTAGAGGCATAGGCGGAAGACCAGGCTCCGCCCATCAGGTCGCGGCGCTCGAGATACGGATCGCCCCAAGTATTGGTCCAGTACGCCACGGCAAAGACCATGACGCCCGTTTCTTCGTTGCCATCATGATCCACATCATGCAGTGTCCCGTTCGGCTCTTCCGGGAGGGTCAGGCTGTACGTGAACGGTGAAGTATAAAAATCGGAGGTGATCTGGCCGAGCACCTGCGACTCAACAGGAATCACAAACTGGCGATCCCGGACGACAAAGCCGCCCTGGTCTTCGAGGATCACCAGCGGTTGCGCTACGCCCATGGTAAAGAAGGCGTTTGTATAGGTCACGCTGCCGGTGATGATCTGAGGTCCCCCCTCCAGCTGATTTGCTCCCGGCGCCTGTGTTTGCGTGGGCACAGCCGTGGGTGTGACCATTTTTGGGGAAATTGCACAGGCGTTGAGCGTCAGACTCAAGACGACCAATGTCACAACGATGCGCATTGACAAAGATTTCATTTTTCTCTCCTCATAAGCCATAGTATATGGCACCAACAGGAATGTTTTGCTGATTATAACCCGAAGGTATAATCCATTTTATGGACTGGCAAACAGAGATCAAAGCTGAATTCGAAAAAGCAGAACAGGCGCGCCGGCGCGGCAACGAAGGCCAGGCACGCGTCTGTGCGCGGCGCGCGGCTGGCATTGCCGCCCGGGAATATCTGACCCGCCAGGGGATTCGCTCTCCCAGCGCGAGCGCCTACGATCTGCTGAATCTGCTCAAGGACGACCCGCGTCTCTCCCTGGGACTGAGGCGGATCGCTGACCATCTGACCCTGCGCGTGACCGAGGAATTCGAATTGCCTGTGAACGTCGATCTGGTTATCGAAGCGAGACGATTCTGTGAAGACTTGTTAACACAATGAGACCCTGAATTTTTCAGGGTCTCATCATTTTAAGAGGCAGGCTGCTCAAACCTGTTTTCTGCCAACCAGATAATAAAGCGCACGACCGATGGTGATGAGGACTACCAGCCCCGACATGACCCCGCCCAGGACAAGGAACATCCTGCGCCAATCGCGGAAGCGCGAAACGATCTCCCCGGATTGAGGAAAGTGGATCCGCTCACGCAGGCGGCTGACAACCTCCAGAGGAGGAGTTACCCGCTTGAGCGTCCCGGCGAGGTGGGCTTCCAATGCATACCGCTGCTCATCAGAAAGTGTTGTCCTGCTTCTAGCCATGTTTTTGCTCACTGATCGTCAAGCCTGCATAATCTCATTCTTGATTAGTCACTGTCCAAATTAATTTTCTGATCACCCAACTGGTCGCGGAGCGCCAGCAGCGTGCGGTGATAGAGGCTTTTTACCGCGCCTTCACTGCGTCCCATGATGGCGCCGATCTCGGCATTCGACATATTCTCCACAAACTTCAGGATGAGGAGATTCTGTCGTTCCGCGGGCAGGCGCCGGATAAATCGCAGCAGCGCGTCCTGTTCCTGCGAACGGACAAGGTTCTTCTCCGGGTGATCCCCTTTCGAAGGCAGCACAGGCACATCGCTGATGGGGATCTCCTGCCGCCGGCTGCGGTCGCGATGCCAGTTGGCAACCAGGTTGTGCGCGATGCGATACAACCAGGCGGAAAAGGGGACGCCGCGATCGGTATAACTTTGAATGTGATTCATCGCCCGTTGAAAGACGCGGGCGGTGAGGTCCTCCGCGTCGTGGAGGTTCCCCGTTCGATAGTAAACGTAGTTAAAGATGCGGTCGATGTAGCGCTCGTAAAGCAGACCAAATGCATCGCGGTCACCCTGCGATGCACGGGTCAGCACATCTTCTTCATTGAATTCGATATCCGGCACGTTTGATCCCTACCGGCGGAGTCATTAAACATAACCCCGGCGGGTTTTGGAAGTTGCAGGGAGTATAACATGCAACATTTTAAATTCATTAAAGGACGGGAGCCGTCATTGCGAGCCTTCAGGAAGCAATCTCACTTATCGTGCTGATGGTGTAAGAGATTGCTTCGCCCGGCTTCGTCTCCGCCCTGCGGGCTCCGCTCAGCGCGAGGGGCTCCGGCGTAATACATCAAGATAATATGTCACCGAGAAATCTTCCAAAGCATGGCGGTTTTCTGGTTAATCCGGCGGCGAAGTTCGGCGGGATTGAGTTGGACATAGGAGTTCATGAGCCGGGCTTTGGCTTCTAAGGAAATGTCCTTGCGTTTGAGGACACGCTGGTAAGGGGTTTTGGCGGTATCATACCGTTTACGGGTCTTCTTGTCGATACGTTCTTTGGCAATCAGCTTGAAAGAGGGCTGAAAGAAGTTGATGTAGAGGCGCACGAACGGTGGAGCAGTCCGCTCACATCCGTCCAGCCTGTGCAAAGGTCTGTACAGGTCAAGGTACACAGGAATTGGCCTTCGGTGGTGTTGCCACAGTGCGTCACCAAATCAATTTCCAGGTTGGACTTTGGCCGGTGTGATTGCAACTGCCAAAGCCAGAGCCGCCTGGCTCAGCCATACCTGGGATAGATTGAAGTAAAGCGGCTTCAATCTATCCCAGGCTGCCTAACAAACTTTGCGTGCTTCGTCGGGTAACCGTCGAAAATCCAAAAAGTGTTCAATGGTATAATTCCCGCCCGTATGCTCCAAGAACCTTCATCTCAGAAATCACAAATCTGTCCTACGTGCGGAACACGGTTGAGTGAAAGCGCTACACGTTGTCTGGTTTGTGGCACCGAGCTCACTGCAAAAGCCGCCGCGAAGTCGAAAAAAGCGGAAACGGGGATGCAAGCCAGCCGCATGCCCGAAATCACCCTGAGCCTGCCTGCGGCGCTCGGGGCGCTGGCATTGATCCTGCTGATCGGCGCCGCGTCCGTGTACTTTAGCCTGCGCGCAGGCTTCAGTCCCGGCGGAGAGCAGCTCGTAGAGCCAACACTCGAAGGGACTCCAACCGAGACGCCCACGATCACGCCGACGGCAACAGAGCCTCTGCCTCCGACGGCACTCCCCACGCAGACGCCTCTTGAACCCTTCTCTTACACGGTGCGCGCGGGCGATACCTGCGGGGGGATCGCGGTGGCATTCAGTGTTTCCGTACAAAGCATCGTCATATTGAATAATCTGCCATCGAATTGTATTATTTCCGTGGGACAGACGCTCCAAATTCCTTATCCAACGCCGACTCCGGCGCCGCCGCCGACGGATGTTCCCAACGAAGCGACCCAGACCGCGCAAGCCTGTGAGAAAGTCCCGTACACGGTCCAGGAGAACGATACGCTGTCCATCATCGCTGCCAATTACAACGTGCCGCAGGATGCGATCAAGTTTTATAACGGTCTTTCCACCGACAGCGTTTTTATCGGACAACCTTTGCTGATCCCGTTATGTGAACGTTTTGCCACGCCGGGACCGACGCCAACAGCCACGCTCCC
Source organism: Anaerolineales bacterium (assembly GCA_016932715.1). Taxonomy (GTDB): domain Bacteria; phylum Chloroflexota; class Anaerolineae; order Anaerolineales; family Villigracilaceae; genus Defluviilinea. The sequence continues at coordinate 79,434 of JAFGCG010000087.1, read as the reverse complement.
GCCTCCCTACCAGGCGCCGCCTTTGCTCCTGCCCGCGGATGGCGCCGCCTTCACGCTGGCAAATGACGTGGTGACGCTGCAGTGGTCATCCATCGGGACGCTGCGTGACAATGAAGCCTACCAGGTCACAATCGAAGATGTGACCGCCGGGGGACGACGAAGCACCGAGTATGTTACCGACACGAAATTTATCGTGCCGACCTCCTTCCGCCCGAACGACAATCTTGCACATGTCATCCGCTGGTGGGTAACAACTGTCCGCCAGAACGGCGTCGACGAGCAGGGCCAGCCAATTTACGACTCGGCCGGGGCGGTCAGTGAGAAGCGTGTGTTTACCTGGGTGGGAGTGACCGTCGAAGGCACACCCAGCCCATAGGTTCCGAAAAAGAAGCGAGTAATTTGCTCCCTGCCGACAGATTGGCAGGGAGTTTTTGTTTTTCCCTTGACAAAATCCGGAAACTCATTAAAATATTCGCATTATTCGATTTCTTGAATAATTCGATAATCCGGAGAAAACTATGGCGCCTTTTGCTTTAAACCTTGAAAGAACGAAAACCAGAAGTTCACTGGTCAGGATCGAACCTGCACTGAATACCTTTGGGAGCATGTTGCTGATCTCCAAAGCGGAGGATGAACCAGGCATTCACGAATGGGTCAGAAAGACCCGCCTGCAGATGTCCAGCGAAGAGCGGTTCCGTCACAAACTGGTGACGATCGGATTTCACTATGCCATACTTCCGCAAGTGCCTGAAGCCAGCTTCGAAGCCTATCTGGAGGATCTTGAGGCTACCCCCCCTTCCGAATTTCGGGACCGCCTGCTGAGCGCCTATGCAAGGATCTGCCTGACAGGCAGCGAGCCGGAAGATCAAAGCCAGCCGGTGGATTGGGAAGAGGTACTCACCTCTGCCCAAACCTATGTAGAGTTCCTGCGGTCGCGCTTCGGAGACGAGTTGACCGATGAAGAAGTGGAGACGCGTGCCTACCAGTATGTGATCGATCCGGCCGCGCTGAAACAGCTGCTCACAGGCCACATTCGCTGGTTCTGGAAGAACCACCTCCAGGCCGAATGGGCCCGGGTGCGCCCCGTGCTGGAGGAATCGGCGAGGGCGTTTAATCAAATCGACTATGGCGAGATGACACGCACGCAGATGATCGAATTCGTGACCGGTAAGGATATCCATTCGGAGCCAAAGCTGGAATCAAAATGGGCGAATGAGCTTCAACAAACAAAGGAGCTGATTTTCATCCCGAATGCCCACATTGGTCCCTACATCCACGCGAACAATGTCCAGGGTAATTTTTATATTCTCTTCGGCGCGCATCTGCCCGAGGGATCGGAGGTCCGTGTGCCTGAGCTGGATCGAGCAGAGATCGTCTCGAGAATCTCAGCCCTGGCGGATGACACCCGTCTGCAGATCCTGCGGATGATCGCCGAGAACGGTGAGATGCGCTCGCAGGAGATCATGGAGGCGATCAACCTAAGCCAGCCAAGCGTGTCGCGCTATCTGTCCCAGCTCACCGCAGCTGGATACTTACAGGAAAGGAGAGCCAACGGAGCCAAAGCATACGTTCTGAACGAAAATCGCATCGAAAAGACGCTCCAGGCTGTGAGAGCCTTTTTATTGGGTCGTCCCTGATCGAGACAATTCGCACCGAGAATTTAACGTTCGGCTGTGCCGCCAGGCTGGAGGCCTGGCTTGACCAAAAAGAGGTATTGGTTTCGCTAAAGGAGTAGAGATGAACAACTGGCAAGACGAGTTTATGGCTGAGTACCGGCGTCAGCAGATTCGGGAAGAGGTGGAGCAAATCCGTTTGGAAAAGCTGGCGCTCCAATCCCGTGCCTATCATCCGGGTCTCTTCGCACGGACCATGTTCAACTTTGCAAACTGGATGATTTCTACCGGCAAGCAGCTGCGCAAGCGGTACACGCGCAGCAGTCCTATGGACGAAATGCCTGTGGCGCATTGCAGTCATCCGCCCACCGGCAGCTTCGCACAGTAGCGGCTGCATGGCGCAGACAGGGTTGCAAAAACCTGTCCGGTTGACCAGTGTGGGAACTCTCCTGTTGACGGGGGAGATTTGCAGGGCAATGTTCTATAGTTAACAGAGCAATGAACAGGATGCTGAATCAAAACAATAGGTTCATGCACCCAGTTTGGAGACGAATGAGTAATTTACTGGCAAAAACAAGAAAGGTTTATCACGAGTACCCGCGCGCGTTCTGGATCTATAACGTGATCGTTTTTATCGATCGCCTCGGCGGGTTTATGCTCTATCCGTTCTTCGCGCTTTACCTGACCCAAAAATTCGACATTGGCATGTCCACCGTCGGCATCCTCTTTGCGATCTTTTCCATTTCAGGAATGATTGGCAGCGCCCTCGGCGGCGCGATTGCAGATCGGATGGGACGCAAAGTCGTGATCGTCTTCAGTCTGATCCTTTCCTCGCTCAGCGCGCTGGGGATGGGCTTTGCCCCCACGATTGGCATCTTCATTGCAGTGGTCGCCATCGTGGGTACGCTCTCCAGCATTGGTCACCCCGCGCACGAAGCCGTCGTCGCAGACCTGCTGCCGCCGGACAAACGCGCCGAAGGCTACGGCATCATCCGCGTGGTCTTCAATCTCGCAGTCATCATTGCGCCGCCGATTGCGGGGCTGCTGATTTCCAATTCCTATCTCACGCTCTTCCTCGTAGATGCGGTCATCAGTTTGATCAGTGCAACGATCGTCCTCCTGGCGCTGCCTGAGACGAAACCGCAGGCGCAGGAGCATGCCAAACCCGAAACGATGAAGCAGACCTTCGCCGGGTACGGACGCGTCTTCAAAGACACGCCCTTCCTGGCATTCATCGGCGTGACCGTCATGATGACGCTGGTCTACATGAACATGAATTCGACACTCGGCGTGTACTTGCGCGACCAGCATGGATTGCCTGAAATCAGTTATGGCTGGCTGCTCAGCATCAACGCAATCATGGTTGTTGTGCTTCAGTTTTGGATAACGCGCCGCCTCGAAAAGTACAGACCGATGTTGATGATGGCAGCCGGTTCGATCCTCTATGCGATCGGTTTTGCCATGTACGGGTTCATTTCAACCTTTGTGCTCTTTGTCGTTGCCATGGTCATCATCACGGTCGGCGAGATGGTTGTGTCACCCTTCCAGCAGTCTCTGGTAGCCAGTTTCGCACCCGAAGATATGCGCGGACGTTACATGGCGGTTTCCGGTCTCTCGTGGAGCATCTCGTTTACGGTCGGTCCCTATTTAGCCGGGCTGCTCCTCGACAGCGCAAACCCCAATCTGCTCTGGACATTCTCCGGGATTGTTGGAATGATCGCCACACTTGGCTTTGTTGTTCTCAACAAGTCCCATCGTTCAAATGCTCCAGCCATCGAGCCAGCCGCTGCGGATTAGTATAAGAAGCTTGCGAAGGTTTCTAAGAGTCAATCGAGACTCTTCTCCTCAATTTGGGACAGGTCACACGCATGACCTGTCCCAAATTTTAAAGCGCTACGCGCGCAGCCGACACCCTTCGACTGCGCTCAGGGCAAGGTTGATCCCGCCTCGACAGGTCTCCCCTGCCCCTGTAGAATCATCCCATCACAGCCAACGGAGAAACTATGGACATTCGGTCGTACAACCGCGACGCCTGGAACCGTGAAGTGGAGGGCGGCAAGAACCCCTGGTCACAGCCCGTCAGCCCGGAAATAATTGCAAAAGCACGGCAGGGCGAGTTTTCCATCCTGCTGACAGAGAACATCCCTGTCCCGCGCAAATGGTTCCCGCCGCTCCGGGGCGCCGACGTACTGTGCCTGGCATCCGGCGGCGGGCAGCAGGGACCGGTCCTTGCGGCAGCCGGCGCGGATGTGACCGTCTTCGACAACTCCCCGGCCCAATTGAAACAGGACCAACTCGTCGCTGAGCGAGAAGCGCTTCCCCTGCGCACAGTGGAAGGCGACGCCGCGGACCTGTCCGCGTTTGCGGATGGATCCTTCGATCTGGTCTTCAACCCGGTCTCGATCGTCTTCATGCCAGACGTGCGCGCGGTCTGGAAGGAATGTCAGCGCGTGCTGCGGCCTGGCGGGATCCTGATGACAGGCTTCATGAATCCCGTGCATTACATCTTCGATCTCTACAAAGCGGACGAAGGCATCCTCGAAGTTGCCCACTCGATCCCCTATTCGGACCTGACCAGCCTCCCGCAGGAAGACCTCGATGAACTCATCGAAAAGGGACAGCCCGTGGAATTTGGTCACAGTCTCACGGACCTGCTTGGCGGTCAATGCGACGCAGGCTTCGTGATCACGGACCTGTACGAGGATTACATGCTCGAGTCGCCGCTGCACAACTATCACCCCAACTATATGGCAACACGGGCACTGATGGGCTGATCAGATATTCCTCTCCAATCGTGCGTTTCATTGGTTTTCACCTGAGACGGTATAAATACTGGCGGTCACTGGAAAATGCAACTTGTCGTCCTTTCAAACGTATCACTATTCAACCAATATTCCACACACTATGTGAAAAAACTGCGTTGAAAGGGATCCAGATGAGAAAAACAGTCAAATACCTGCCGGCCGCATTCATTGTAATAACAGCAATATTATTCCTGGGTTTCAAAAAGAATATCAGCCTGGAAGGACTGCAGACCTACAAGACCCCACACTTTACGATTTACTACGAGGAGTTAAGTCCACAAACGCTCAAAGACATCGAACAGAAACTGGAGACGAGCTATCCTGATCTACAGAGCTTTTTCGGGTTGAAGGACAATGACAACAGCAGGGTGATCGTATATAAGTCTGTCGAGCGATTCCAAAGAGCCTACCTGGGCGTGTTTCTGTCTTACGCGTTTGGAGACTGGGCAGCCGGCGCTGCTTACGAAGATATGGTGCTGCTTACTTCTCCTGAAAACCCCGGGCAGGAACAGACTTACGAAAGCATCCTGGATATAGCGGTCCATGAATACATCCACACACTGATTTATCAAGTCAATCAGAATCCGGATATCTGGCTGGACGAAGGGGTTGCGACGTATCTGGCTGAGCAGCCAAGTAACTTATCCGGTCTGCCGGCTCCCACATTCGAGCAAATGCAGTCCCAGAGTCAGGGTGAATTTGCAGAGAATAATGGTTATGCCTGGGGATATGCGTATGTCGATTATTTGGTTACAACCTATGGAGCAGAGAAGGTCGTTGACTTGATCACAACGAATGACTACGAAAGATGTCTTGGGAAATCGCAATTGGCGGTCTACGAGGAGTGGATGTCCCACATGGGAAGTAAGTGATTGAATGGGAAGTATGCAAAGGAATGCCGACATCTGCTGTCTGGCGCCGCCAATGATGATATTTGTCATCGAAAAGACAGCCACAACCTGCTGCAATTTTGCCAATCTGGCGGGATCGAGCTCATAGTCTCCGCGTTTTGAAAGGATGGACTGTTGAATATTCAAATCATTCAAGTTCCGTACGACTCAGGTCACAAAGGTGTTCGAACCGGGCGCGGGCCCGGGCACTTCCTTCAACATGGAATTGATCAAGTACTGCGAGATTGCGGTCATCAAGTTGGTTCGTGTCGCATCGAGTCAAAGGCTCCCCTCACAACTGAGATTGGGACCGCTTTCGAACTGAATCGATTATTAGCCAGGCAGGTCAGATCAGCCATCGCCAGCAGGATGTTTCCCATCGTGCTGGCGGGGAATTGTAATAGCTGTCTGGGCACCCTGGCAGGAATTGGTCAGGACCCGTTAGGGATCGTGTGGTTCGACGCGCATGGAGATTTCAATACTCCTGAAACCACCCTCAGTGGCTTTTTTGACGGGATGGGGCTGGCTATGGCAGCAGGTCGCTGCTGGCGGCCGCTTCTGGGAACAATTCCCGGTTTCAGTCCTGTCCCCGAAGCGAATGTCCTGCATCTCGGGGCGCGTGATCTGGATCCGGAGGAGGAGCGGCTGCTCCGACAATCAGAGATCAAGCTTGTCATGCCAGGTGGAGTGGAAAGTAGTTTTCGCCAGGTTGTCGACACTGCACTCAACCAATTAAGGGATAAGGTGGCAAAGATTTACCTGCATGTGGATATCGACGTTCTGGATACCGGTGAAGCCCTGCCAAATCAACTCGCAGTGCCAGGCGGTCTTTCCGTGGAACTTGTCGAGGAACTGATCGGAATGATCAGGGAGAGATTCGAGATTTATGCAGGCGCAATCACTTCCTTTGATCCGGATTATGATAAAGACGATAAGGTTCTGGATGCCGGTATCCGAATAGCAAAAGCGTTTGCAGCTTAACATCAGGCCAATGAACACATGCAACCGATACAGATCACCGGGGCACAATGAGGAAATCACAATGAAATTACGAACATGGCTGCTGTCTGACATCGGCGTTATTACCACGGGAATAATCCTTACCCTGATCGTCCTGGCGGAGAGTATCTTCCCACTCTGGGCGCCCTACTTTATTTTCTATGCTATCCTGGCGATCAGCATTCCCCTGACACTTCAAACATATCAGTTTGGGCGTTTTTGGACAGTGCTACGAACCTACTGGCGGGTTACACTGGGGATCTTTGTTGTCGCCGTGATCTGGGATAAGGGCGTTACCACCTGGCTGTATGATCGCATCCTGGTTGAACTTGGAGTAGGAGGCGATCCATTCTACTCGCTCAGCGCAGCAACCGAAGTCCTTGCAGAGACGGCTGCTCTTAAGTTCGGTATAACGCCCGATGCCGCATTGATGCTCTATGCACTGTTTATACTGGTTTGGGCGCCGCTCGGTGAAGAACTGTTCTATCGTGGATATATGCAGGGAGTGTTACGTCGATCCAGGAACTTCAAAGTGGCTGCACTTGTGTCGGCTGCCTTTTTCGGCGTTCGGCATGCAACTCATCTGTTTTTTCTGTGGCCGCAGGTACCTCTGGTGGCAGCGGGGAGTTGGGTATTGAGCGCCTTTGTATTTGGCCTGCTGATGAGTTATCTCTATGAGAAGGCGCGCTCACTATATCCTCTGATTTTAGTGCATGCCGGAGTAAATCTTATTGGGATTATGCTGAGCGTATAAAGCAGACAATCCAACGCGCTTCCGGAGGGTTGGGATAAGATATCTATAAAATGACCTGTTTGACAACAAACACAGGCAGGTCAATTGTGCTTTACGATCAGGAGAAAATATTTTGACAGGAATTCAAAGGCTCGTTTTAGCCATCGTGGTATTGTTTTGTTGCACAGGCTTCGACTAGGTGACCAAGGACATCGCCCAGGAAAGGTTGGCTTCTTCCCCTCCGATTTCGCTGCTAAACGACACAATTCGCATTCAGTACATGGAGAACACAGGAGCAACGCTTGGTCTGGGATCAAACCTGCCACGCGAGGTGCGGTTTGCGCTCTTTGTCCTCTTGAACGGCTTGATCTCGGTCATGACTCTCCTCTATGCGCTCAAGCTCCATGACCTGCGTTTAATGCAGATCGTCGGTTTGCTGCTCGTTGCCTCCGGCGGGCTGGGAAATCTCCTTGACCGTTTATTCAACAATGGCGCTGCCATCGATTTTATGAAAATTGGCATCGGCTCCCTCCGAACAGGTGTTTTCAACGTTGCAGACCTTCTTGTGGTGGCGGGAGCAGCTATATTTATGCTGGTCAGCGTCAGATATCAAAAGAAAGTGACCGCGGCATAAACACCTCAGCAAGAGTCGACTCTACACCCAGATATTTTTCTGTATAATGAGCCTTGTCCATTCCACAAGCGGATACTCATCACATTTCGTTCAGGGAAATCCATTGAAACTCTCCATCTTAATGCCGGTATTCAACGAAGCAAGCACCATTACCGACGTCGTCGCGCGCGTACAGGCGGTCCCGCTGGGCCAGGAAATTGTATTGGTCAACGATGCCTCCTCGGATGGGTCCGCCCGGATCATCGATCGGCTGGCGTCGCCGCAGGTGCGGGTGATTCACCACCCGACGAATCGCGGGAAAGGCGCAGCCATTCGCACCGCGCTGGAAGCAGCCACCGGCGAACTGATCGTGATCCAGGACGCGGACTTTGAATATGACCCTCAGGATCTGCCGTGTCTCCTCGCCCCTCTGGCTGCCCGGCAGGCTGACGTGGTGTACGGCGTCCGGTCGCTCGAAAGCCAGAAACCCATCATGCGCTTTGGCAACTGGTACGTTACATTCGTGACCAATCTGCTCTATGGACACCATCTTCACGACATGGAAACATGTTACAAGATGATGAGCCGCGAGATCGCTCTCAGCCTGCAGCTGGAATGCCGGCGCTTCGACATCGAGGCGGAGATCACCGCCAAGGTATTACGTGCAGGGTATGTCCTGCAGGAGGTGCCGATCCATTACACCGCCCGTTACGACAACAAGAAGTTATCGCCCTGGGATGGAATCTCGACCATGCAAGCCCTGTGGAAGTACCGGCATTGGAAGCCGTCCGGTTCAGGTCTAAGAATCGAACGCCCCAAGCATCATTCACGTTAACTACAAATTGGATAAATGAATGAAAAAAGCAATCATCGCAGTCGTCATTATCCTTGTATGCTGCGTTCTTCTCAGTTGCGCGCTGGTGGCTCTGGGGATAGTTTCACTCCCGCTGGCATGGTCAGATGACAGGAGTTGCGTAAGTAACAGTTCACAAGTCCGGTTATTGAAAAGTTATGTTCCAAAAGAAACCCTGGATAGCGTAGATCCTCAATTCTATACTTATTTCGGTTTCAGGGACTGGTGGCGTTACCCATTGGTATACCCGTACAGCATTCACGCAATTGACAGTCTGGATGATGGTTATCTAGTAGATGAAAGCCCAATTACAGATTATGAGGCAGATTCGATAAACAATGCGACACAATTATTTGACCGGATCCAAGCCTTCACCTTTGATAAAAATTATTTGCTTGCCATCAGAGACAATGATTTCATCCTTTTCGAGTTCGAAACAGGAACATGGTCATCATTTGAAACAAAGCAGGAATTGATCGACGAGGCAAAAAGGCTGCAATTTGAAGGCGATTTCAAATTCATGACTTTGCAGGAATATGACGCTTTGTTTGTTTGTGGCCAATGAATTTCTTGTGGTCCAAACCCCGGGTTACCAAAAGGCAGCCCGGGGTTGATTCTACATATCGTTATCCTCCAGTAAAGCCAAAGTTTCCAGCAGGCGGCGATCCCAATCCTTCTCTTTCCCAAACGAACACCAGTAGGCGTTCTTCCCGCCGCGAATGCCCGGGCCCAGGTCTGGGAGCCGCTGCCCATCCCGGTCCTCCGCCGAAGCCGGATAGCGCAAAACGATTTGTCCGCTCTCCCAGTTGATCGCCGACAAGCCCGCTTTCTCGGCGCGCAATTTGACGCGCATCTGGTAGAACAGGTTCTTCACCATTTCAGGCAGCTCGCCAAAGCGGTCCTGGAATTCCGACGTCAGGGCATCGACCTCGGTCTCATCGCGCAAGTCTGCGATGCGGCGATAGAGGCGCAGACGCAGGTCCTGGTCGGCGATGTACTGCGCGGGGATTCCCACCGCGAGCGGCAAATCCACGTTGACCGGCATGGCAATCGGCTGAGTCAGGCTCGCAAGTGAAATTTCGATCTTTCCTCTTTCATCTTTCCTGGAAACCTCAATCCTGCGGATCTGCCTGACCGCATCAGCCAGTAAGCGCGTGTACAAATGGAAACCCACGGCTTGAATGTGTCCGTGCTGGCGCGTGCCGAGCAATTCGCCCGCGCCGCGGATCTCCAGGTCGCGCATCGCGATCGAATAGCCCGCGCCGAGCTGGGTATGTTCGGCGATAACCTCGAGCCGCTGCTGGCCCTCGATCGTGGGGGTTAACTTCCGGTGGCGGAAAAAGTAGGAGTACGCCCGAGCCGCTCCACGTCCGACGCGACCGCGCAGCTGGTAGAGTTGCGCCAGGCCGAAGGTGTCGGCGCGGTCCACGATCAGCGTGTTCGCGTTCGGGATATCCAACCCCGATTCGATGATCGTCGTCGAAAGCAAAACATCCGTATCCCCGGCGTTGAAGCGATGCATCACTGACGCCAACTGCGTCTCCGGCATCTGCCCGTGACCGACATCCACGCGCGCTTCGGGTACAAGCTGGCTGAGGTGCGTCTTCATCGCGCCGATCGTGTTGACGCGGTTGTGCACGAAGAAGATCTGCCCGCCGCGTTCGAGCTCGCGCAGGATCGCCTGGCGGACCAGCTTCGGCGAATAGGGTCCCACATGCGTGACGATCGGCAGGCGTTCCTCGGGCGGCGTGTTGAGGTTCGAAATATCGCGCACACCGGTCAGCGCCATGTACAACGTGCGCGGGATCGGCGTGGCGGTCAACGTCAATACATCCACTTCGGTACGAAGTTTTTTGAGGTGCTCTTTGTGGGTCACACCGAAACGCTGTTCCTCATCGATGATCACGAGACCCAGATCCTTGAACTGCACATCAGACTGGATCAAACGATGTGTGCCGATCACAATATCGATTTCGCCTATCGAAAGCTTGTGCAGGATCTCCGTTTGCTCGCGCGGCGTGCGGAAACGCGAAAGCATTTCCACATTCACAGGGAACGCGGACAGACGCTGCAAAAACGTTTCGTAATGCTGCTGCGCCAGCACGGTCGTCGGCACAAGGATCGCCGCCTGCTTGCCATCCATCACCGCTTTGAACGCGGCACGCAAGGCAACTTCCGTTTTGCCGTAGCCGACGTCGCCGCACAACAAACGGTCCATCGGGCGCGTCGCTTCCATGTCACGCTTGATGTCCGTCAGGGCGCGCTTCTGGTCGTCGGTCTCCACATACGGGAACGAATCTTCCAGTTCCTTCTGCCAGGTGGTATCCGGCTTGAAGGCATAACCCTGCACGACATTGCGCCGCGCGTACAGGTCCAGCATCTCCTGCGCGACCTCGAGCACCGCCTGTTTGACGCGTCCTTTTTTGTCGTGCCACTCCTGCCCGCCCAGACGATCCAGGGCAGGCACCGCGCCCTCCGCGCCGACATAGCGCGTCAGCCGGTCCGCCTGGTGCACAGGCACATACAACTGTCCCCCACCCTCATACTCGACTGCCAAAAACTCACGCAGATGATTATCCAGCTCGCGCTCGACCAGGCCGCCAAAGCGACCCACCCCGTGATCGATATGAACAACATAATCGCCGACCTGCAAATCCGCGTAAACGGATTCGGGCGTCTCGGCGACCGGCCGTTGACGCGTGCGTGGCTGCGGTCTTTCCCAGCCAAAAACCTCGGAATCAGAGAGTAGATGAATAGAGACTAGAGATTCGTTTTGAAGAACAAACCCTTCAGAGACGGAAGCTTCGATAAATTGAGGGTTTTCGGATTCGGACTCGTGCTGGTCGGCTTCCAGCCAAAGCTCCTGCAGGCGTGAGGCTTGCCGAGAGATGATGATCGCCTGCTCACATCTTGCTACGATCGATGTTAGATACTCGACGAAAGACTTTAGCCGGCCCCCGAAGCGCTCATCGTGGCTAAAACACGACGAAAGCGAATCCTGCGACTCTTCAGCCTCCAGGCTGGTCGAATGACCCAACTCGATGAACGAACGATCCTGCAGGTTATCCAGCAGCTCGGGCCAGGTGACGTACGGCAATGGAAAGTCAGGAGGCAGAGTCCCTTCGGCAATACTTTCCTGCCGGAGCTTGACGGCCTGCTCCTCTACTTCCGCGACCATGCTCTCGACAACGGAAAGATCGTCAACCAGGATCAGCGCTTTCTGAGGAAGATAATCCAGGAGACTTGCAGATTGCGGATGCAGGAGCGGAATATGGAATTCGGAGAGTTCGATATCCGTTATGCGGTCATCGGGATTCGTTCGTCTTTCCGATTCTCGAATATCGATTCCCGAATCTCGAGCGATATATTCACGAGCAGGAGTAACCAGAATGGAATCCAGCTTTTCCACCGTGCGCTGCGTAGCAGGGTCGAACCTGCGGATCGTTTCGATCTCATCGCCGAAGAAATCCAGGCGGACGGGCAGCTTTTCGGCGGGCGCCCAAACGTCCATGATGCCGCCGCGCCGGGAGAACTGGCCCGGCTCGAGCACGGTGTTGACGCGCTGGTAGCCGATCTCCACCCAGGATCGCAGGAGAGCATCGGGTTGGATGGATTGTCCAGTGGTCAATTTTTTACAGGCCTTGAGAAAGTCGCGGCGCGGGATCGTGCGCGTCATCAGCGAGCGCGCCGATGTGACAAAGATCGGCGGGGTCTCCGGCTTCTGTGCAAAGGGAAGGTGATAAGCCGCTAGTGCCGTCAGCGCCTGCAAACGTTCCCGGCGTGTGGTCACGCCCCAGGCTGCCTGCTCGTAGAACAACGGATTGGGTTCACCGAAATGATAGCGCGGCGATTTGACCCAAAAGCCTACTTCATCGAACAACGCCAGGGCATGGTCGGCGCGGTCGGTCACGAGCAGGATCGGTCTGCCCAGATCCTCATGCACTGCGGCAAGGACAGGCAGGCGCGCGGCGCGCGGCAACCCCAGACCGGGAAGTTGTTCGTCGGCCTGAAGTCCTTTCAGCAATTGCTGATACTGGGAGAGGTCGCGAATTTTATCGAGAATGATTTCCATTAGCAAACCGCAAGGCGCATAGCGCGTATCGCAACGGACTGCGATACGCGCTATGCGATAAGCACCTATTATTCAATTGAACCGTTGTATTTATTCATCGCCTTGTTCAAACCGTCCACCACAAATGTCAACGCGGCGTCCGCGGCGCGGTCGATGATCTCGGATAGGATTTTCATTTCGTCGCGCGAGAAATTTTGCAGGACATAATCGGAGGGGTTCACCCGGCCAGGCGGACGACCGATCCCGATGCGCAGGCGCGGGAAGTCCTTTGTGCCAAGCTGTTCGATGGTCGAAGCCATGCCGCGCTGCCCGCCGGGACCGCCTCCCGGGCGAATGCGGATCGTGCCGAAAGGAATATCGAGATCGTCGTGGGCGACAAGCATGTTTTCGATCGGCAGCTTGTAGAAGTGCAGCAAGCCCTGCGCCGATCGGCCGGACAGATTCATGTACGTCTGCGGTTTGGCAAGGATCAGCTTATGCTCCTCATACGTCGCGGTGGTAACGATCGCTTTCGACTGCACCTTCAGGCCGCGCGCGTTGAGCCGTATGATGAGACGGTCGATGAGCATAAAGCCAACGTTGTGGCGGTTGTCTCTGTATTCGCGCCCCGGGTTGCCGAGGCCGATGAGGAGATATGGGTCAGGTGTCATGTGTCAGGGTCCAGGTGTCAGAAGCGGCGGATGCGAATGATGAGTCCCGCCAGAACGAACAATCCAAGGATGACAAGCGCGCCGCGGCCCAGGCTGGCATAGATCTCATTCCGCCGGAGAGAAACGGGATTCGCCGGAAGCGCGGTCGGGGTGGGAGGCGGCACCTCGGTAGGTGTTGGCGAGGCTGCCAGCAGGAATGGCGTAGGAACGAGCACCCCCACTCCCTCGGGCGTGGGGGCAGGCGGGAGGGACGTCGGGGTGGATACAGCGTCGTTCCCTACCTTGACGGGGACCGTCACTTCCTGGAACGTACCGTCCTCGAAATCCACACGTAAGCGCAGCATGTAATCCCCGTCCGTGATGGAGGTTGTGTCCCAGACGGCGAGTGTCGAATCGACCACAGGGCCGGAAAACGCCTGGATGGTGAACCAGGTATCGGTCGGGTTGGAGGCGTAGGCAAAATCCAGGCGAGCGGAGGCAAAATCGGGCACATCCAGGGTACCCGTGACCGCGGCCGGACCGCGCAAAACTTCCTCCGCGGCGGGGGAGGTGATCGCGATCGGCGGCGCCGTCTGGGCAGCGATCAGGAGCAAAACGAAGGGTAGCAAAACGTGGATTTTCATCCGCAGGACCCGCTATGCTTGTCAATCGAACAAGCAAGTCTAACATGAAGCGGGAGGGCGGTCAAATTTTATCCGCAGGACTGCTTCGCTTGTGTTAGCGAATTGAAATGCAAAGTGCATACTGAAATATGGTAAACTTTGGCAGACCTTATTCAGGAGAACCTTTATGACAAGAAGTCGCGCTGACCTGATGGTGGACCGCCTGCGAAATATGCAGGCTGCCGCTCCCGACATCGAAGCCTCAGCCGTTGTTTCCGTGGATGGTTTGATCATGGCATCTGCCCTGCAGCAGGGGGTGGAGGAAGACCGTGTCTCGGCGATGTCCGCCGCCATGCTCAGCCTGGGTGAACGGATTTCCAACGAATTAGGGCGCGCCGGGCTGGAGCAGGTCTACATCAAGGGCGATAAAGGTTCGATCGTGTTGACCTCGATTGGAGAAGAGGCCGTGCTGACAGCCATGGCACGCCACGAGGCAAAATTGGGTATGATCTTTCTGGAGATGCGGCGCGCGGCCGAGGATCTCGTGAAACTGGTTGGATGAAGACGAAGATTTGTCACCCACCCACAAAAAACAGTCTCCCCGATGGGGAGGGCTTCATCGCCCTCCCCATCTCATTTAATCTTGTCATGACGAGGAGCCGATGGTTGAGTAGGCGGATGCGAAGCGTTCTGCCGTATCGAAACCTGAAGCGACGAAGCAATCTCAAATACACTCAGTGAGATTGTGTCGCCACGGCGACGCTTCGCCACTCGCTCCGCAGGGCAACTTACGCCCGCTCCGCTCAGGCTCGCAATGACAAAATATCAGAGGTAACCATGACTACAAAATATTTATTCTATACAGGCGGTGTTGTTTCATCCGTTGGCAAGGGTGTGACAGCCGCGGCAACCGGTCTCCTTTTGAAGGAGCGCGGTTTCAAAGTGACGGTACAGAAGCTGGATCCATACATCAATGTGGACCCCGGCACGATGAGTCCCTACCAGCATGGGGAAGTCTACGTGCTGGATGACGGCGCCGAAACGGACCTCGACCTTGGTCACTACGAACGATTCATTGACATCCGCCTCAGCCAGTCCAGCAACTTCACCAGCGGGCAGGTCTACGCCGAGGTCATCAGCAAGGAACGCCGCGGCGACTTCCTGGGCGGGACGATCCAGGTGATCCCTCACATCACAAATGAGATCAAGCGCCGGGTCGCGGGAATCGCAAAAGAGACGGGCGCGGATGTGGTCATTGTCGAGATCGGCGGGACGGTCGGAGACATCGAGTCACAGCCATTCCTGGAAGCGCTGCGGCAACTGCGCAATGAAGTGGGCCGCGAAAATGTCTTCTTCATCCACGTGACCTGGCTGCCATACATCGGTGCGACCGGCGAGATCAAGACCAAGCCCACGCAGCATTCCGTGGCAGCGCTGCGCTCGATCGGTATATCCCCCAATATGATCATCGCCCGCTCCGATTATCCGATCGACAAGGAACTCTGCGACAAAATTGCGCTGTTCTGCGACGTGGAAAAAGAAGCCGTCGTCCCGATGGTGACAAGTGACGTGCTCTATGAAGTTCCCCTGCTGCTCGAGCGAGCCGGCGTCGGAGATTATCTGGTCGAGAAGCTGAACATGAAAGCCACAAGCAAACCCGACATGAAACCCTGGGAGAAACTTGTGGAACGGGTACGAAAACCAAAGCCCACCCTGAAAGTGGCACTGGTGGGAAAATATGTCGAACTGCAGGATGCCTACATGTCGGTGCGCGAGGCGCTCAAGCACGCCGCGCTTGCCAATGATGTGGAAATGGAGATCGGCTGGGTCCATTCCGCCGACCTGGAAAAGGACAAAGGCTGGGATATCATCCGGAATTCGGATGGTATTCTTGTTCCCGGCGGTTTTGGTTCACGCGGCATCGAAGGCAAAGTCATGGCGGCACGTTATGCGCGCGAGCGGAAAGTCCCTTATCTCGGCCTGTGTTTGGGGATGCAGGTGATGTGCATCGACTTCGCGCGCGGGGTCCTCAATCATGAGGACGCGAATTCATCGGAGTTCGATCGCAGCACGGAATACCCCATCATTGATTTGATGCTCGATCAACGCTCGATCACCGACATGGGCGGGACCATGCGCCTCGGGCTCTATCCCTGCAAGCTCCAAAAAGGATCGAAGGCTGCCCTGGCGTATGGCAACGGCACGGATCAGGTGGACGAGCGTCATCGTCACCGCTTCGAATTTAACAATGCCTACAAACAGGAATTCGAGAAAGCCGGAATGAATTTTCCGGGCATGTCGCCCGACGGCAGGCTGGTGGAAATTGCGGAACTGGAAGACCATCCCTTTATGGTCGGCAGCCAGTTCCATCCGGAGTTTTTGTCCCGGCCGATGAGGCCGCATCCGCTATTCTCGGGGTTTATTAAAGCAGCGAAGGAAAAGAGCGGGAAGAAATAAACAAAATGAGGTGGACTACGGAAATCCACCTCATTTTGTTCGACATTATTTCTTCTTTTTCCTGCCCGTTTTTCTCTTCTCCGGGGCTTTCGCTGGCACATTCACAACTTCCGCTGCCACCCCGCCCGCTATCGCCTGTGCATAGGGTCCACGCAAATTGACCGGTGCGCGCGCGGTCCCACGCACGCGCAGGTTGAGCATCTCGACAAAGACAGAAAAGCCCATGGCGAAGTAAATGTAGCCCTTCGGGATGTGCTGGTGCAGCCCTTCGACGATCAGCGTAAAACCGATCAACAACAGGAAGCTCAACGCCAGCATCTTGATCGTTGGGTGCCGCTCGACGAAACTCCCAAGGGGTCCCGAAGTAAAGACCATCACAACGGCGGCGATCACAACTGCCGCGATCATGATCTCGATCCGATTCGCCATACCAACCGCAGTGATTACCGAATCAAGAGAGAAAACAATATCCAGCAGCATGATCTGAACGATCACGCTCCAAAACGCTGCTGTAACCTTTGCCGCGACGCGGCCTTCCTCACCCTCCAGTTTCTGGTGTATCTCATGCACGCTTTTCCAAAGCAGGAAGAGCCCGCCTGCGATCAATACCAGGTCGCGACCCGAAATTTCAAAACCAATTAGGGAAAAAAGTGGTTCTTCCAGTCCAATGATCCACGAAAGGGACAGCAGGAGCAAGACGCGGGTGACCACAGCCAGCATGATACCTGTGGTCCGCGCCCGCTGCTGCTGGTTTTGCGGCAGTTTACTCGCCAGGATCGAAATAAAAATTACATTGTCCACACCCAGAACAAGTTCGAGCACTACAAGCGTGAGAAACGCAATCCAGGTTTCGGGTTGACTGATCCAATCCATACATCCATCTCCTCAAAATGAGTTAACTCCCGAAGTATAACCGAACTCATTTCAACAGTGGCTCTTTCACACAATGCTATAATTCAGTCACAGGATGGAGACACAACCCTTCCAATTGACCACCCTCTCGCAGTCCTCGCTTCAGGATTACGTCGATTGCGCCCAGCGATTCAAACTTCGTTATCTGGATCGTCTCTCTTACCCTGCCGTGGAAACGGAACCGGCTTTGGAGAACGAGAAACACCAGCAGGAAGGCGAATACTTCCACCGGCTTGTCCAGCAGCATCTGATCGGGATCCCGGCGGAGCAGATCGCTAAATTCGCGAACACGCCGAATTTGCAAAGGTGGTGGGAGAATTTTCAAAAAAACCTAACAGGTTTTCGCGAAGCACCCCCGGAACAAAGTGAAGGGGGTAAAAACCTGTTAGGTTTATATCCCGAGGCGACCCTCTCCGCTCCGCTTGGCAGGTACCGCCTGCTGGCGAAGTACGATCTGATCGCCCTCCGGGACGGAAAAGCCATCATCTACGATTGGAAGACCTATCGCAAGCGACCGCGCAATGAATGGCTTGCCGCGCGCATGCAAACGCGTGTCTATCGCGCTTTGTTGGTCCAGGCTGGCGCGCACCTGAACAACGGCAAGCCTTTCGAACCGGAACAGATCGAAATGATCTACTGGTTTGCAGAGTTTCCCGACGAACCCGCCTGCTTCCCTTACACAACCGCCCAATTCAAGCGGGACTGGGATCTGCTGGTCAAGCTCTCGGAGGAAGTGGCATCCGCTTCTTCCTACCCGCTGACGGAGGACCGTCAAAAGTGCGCTTTCTGCACCTACAGGTCCTACTGCGAACGCGGCGTCCGCGCCGGGGACATCGACCAGGCCGAGGCGGAGATGGACGCGGAAGAATTGTTCGACGTGGACTTCGAACAGATCGGCGAGATCGCGTTCTAGTTGCGTGGGGCAGGATGGCATCCTGCCTTACTTTACATAAATCCCCAGATGATTCCCTACCGGTCTTTCCCTGCCCGGAATGTAAATGTCAATCGGTGAATTCAGGATTTCCGGCTTACCATCTTTTCCTTCGATGACCATCGTCGAGGAACCGCCCCCGTCGAGACTCATCCCCATGTGCGCGCCCTGATCGATCAGCAGTTCCGCCAGGTCGGTAAAGGTTGCGCCTTCACTGTAAAAGGGCTGGCGGCCATCCACAACGACGATATAAAGATAACGTCCATTGCGGTTGATCCCGATGGCCGTGCGCGGTTCGAGTCCCTTATCGTTCAAGTCCGGTGCGACCTGCCCTTTGATCACGATCATGCGGTCGCCGGAAATCGCGTTATGCACCCGGTTTGGCTGGTTGTTGAAGCCCAGGACATTTCTGCGGCTGATATAAAGAGTCGGTTCGATGCCGACCTCCTCGATATCGCCGATCCAATACACTTTGCCGTTCGAGGCGGTAAACCCCACAGGAGCAACAGGATCGCCGACGTGCGGATAATAGTCGGTGGGACCGCGCGACCACCAGGGCAGGAACCTATCGCCGTTGACCGCGATCTGCAGGTCGAACTCCGCGAGGAACTGAGATGTCGTCCGCGCGTTCAGCGGTTTCTCTCCCTCCGAATCCGGCGGTGTGACCAGGAATTCAATCCCTTTTTGTTTTGTGTCAATTGCCAAGACATGCGCAATCATCGGACGCGGCAAGATCCGGACCACGCGCCGGTAGATGATCCCCTCATAAAGTTTCTGTTTCATGGGGAGGGGTGCAGGCCGGCCTCGGTCATAGAGCAGGTATCCCCCGACACATAAACTCATCAGGACAAGTATGCTTACAATGCTTCTCTTCAATTTCCTGGTTTTCATGCAAGAAATTCTATCTTGAATTTCCTACACAGAAATTAATAAAAAATAAGGGCGATATCTGCCCTTATTTATGCATATTCCAAACGGGTTAAGATTTCTAAACTACAAGTTCCTGTTCTGCCTGGCGCATGGTCTTGAAGGATTGGATGGCGACCTCCAGCATGGACGCGTCGGGTTCGCGCGTGGTCAGGGCTTGCAGAGCAAGATTCGGCTTGATGAGGAAGCGCACGAGCGGCGAATCCAGATGATTGGCGGTCCAGCGGATATATTCCACCGCGATCCCCGCCAGGACAGGGATCAACAGCACGCGGCTGGCAAGCCGCCAAAACATGGAGAGCGGTCCCAGGGCCGTGAAAGCCACGATCGAGATCAATACCAGTGTCAGGAGGAATGCCGTGCCGCAGCGCGGATGCTCCAGGGAGAACTTCGCCACCGATTCGGGAGTCAGTTCCGCGCCCGCTTCATAGGCATTGATGGTCTTGTGCTCCGCGCCGTGATAACTGAAAAGACGCTTGACATCGGGCATGAATCCGATTGCCCAAATATAGCCAACTATCAGGATCAAACGGACAATGCCTTCGAGCAGATTTGCCAGCCAGGCATTCCAGCCCAGATATTTCTCAGCCAGGCCGCCCGCCCCGGCTGGCAGGAGGAAAAACAACCCGATACCGATCGAGAGAGAGAGACCAAGGGTCAGATAGAGCGCGGGACCTTCCAGCTTTTCATCCTCACCTGTCTGGGTATTGGCAGAAAGCGTCAGGGCGCGCATACCTAGTCCAAGCGCGTCCCAGAGCAAAATGACGCCGCGCAGGAATGGTATCTTCGTGATCCGCGAGCGGTATACTGCCGCGAGATCTTCCTTGTGAACAACAATGTTTCCGTCGGGAGCACGCATAGCGATCGCAAACGCCTTTTGCCCGCGCATCATCACGCCTTCGATCACTGCCTGTCCGCCGTACGTAATAATTTTATCTTCCATAAGTTTATTTATCCTATAAACATGTCCCTCCCCTGAGGGACAATGGATGAACTCAATTGAGCCTTCGCAAGGCTTTCCGAACTATCCCAGGTTGCAAAAGAAGTGAATGAAGGCGTCAATGCCCTTGTACCACGTCGGCAAATGCAGATGTTCATTCGGTGAATGGACGTTGTCCGTTGGCAATCCCATACCTACCAGCACAGACTCCACGCCGCAGATCTGTTGCAGCATCGCCACCGCGCCGATGGAACCACCCTCCCGCCGGTAAAACGGGCGCATGCCCCAAACCGCCTGCATGGCATCGTGCATGGCTTTGACGCCCGGGTTGTTCAAGTCCGCGATGGCGGTTGGACTGCTTGTCAGGTCGAGAACTTCCCACTTGACCGTCTTGGGCGCGTTCTCCGCCATGAAGCGTTCCATTTGTTTTTTCACCTCCGCCGGGATCTGGTCCGGAACGAGGCGGCAGGAGATCTTCGCCATGGCTTTCGCCGGCAGGACGGTCTTCGAGCCGGGGCCCGTCCAGCCGGAGAACAATCCGTTCACTTCGAGGGTCGGACGCGCGCCGGTTCGTTCGGCGGAGGTGTAGCCCTCTTCGCCCCACAAAGCCGGGACGCCTGTCTCCTTCAAATAACTTGCGTCATCGTTTGGCAGACGGGCAAAGTCGGCGCGTTCCTGCGGGCTGAGCGTGCGCACAGGATCATAAAAGCCAGGCAGGGTCACGCGGCCCTTTTCATCGTGCATTTTGGCGACCAGCTCTGCCAGGACCTGGGCGGGATTATGGACCGCGCCGCCATATAAACCGGAGTGCAGGTCCGCTTTGGGACCCCAGATATTGATCTCGAAATAGGAAAGTCCGCGCAAGCCATAGGTGATGGTCGGCATATCAATGCCCATCATGCCGGCATCAGGATTGAGCGAAACATCTGCTTTGAATTTATCGGCATGTTTCTGGAGGAAAGGCTCCAAATGCTTGGAGCCAATCTCCTCCTCGCCTTCCAAAAGGAACTTCAAATTGACCGGCAGCCCGCCATTCTTCATCAGAGATTCGATGGCATGGAAAGTTGCCAGCGCCTGGCCCTTCATGTCGGAGGCGCCGCGCCCAAACAACAGGTCGTCGCGCACCTCAGGTTCGAACGGACCTGTTTCCCACAAATCCTCCGGATCAGGAGGCTGGACATCATAATGACCGTAGACCAGAACCGTCGGTGCGCCAGGCTTTTTGAGGTAATCGGCATAGACGACAGGATGCCCGCCCTCTTTGGACATGACTTTGACCGTGGGCATGATTTCGATGTTTTCCATGCCAAGTCGTTTCAGATAATTTGCCATCCACTCAGCGGTGCGCAGGACTTCATCGTTGAACTGCGGGTCCGTGGAGATGGACGGAATTTTCAGCACTTCGATCAGGTCATTCAAAAATCGTTCACGGTTTTGATTTGCATAATCGAGTGCTTTTTGAAGTTCGCTCATAATTCCTCTTTTCGGATGAACGTTTTAGCTAGGGCGCAGTGGTGGGGACTTCGGTCTGCCCGAGGGCGCGGCGTGTGAGCAGATACCAATTGCCAAACGTCGCCAGACGATCGCTCGGATCGTACAGCGCCGCGACCTGCACCCCTTGTACTTGCGAGTCGACCCCATAGGAGTAGACCGGAGCAAACAAGGGCAGCGCCGGCAGCTCCCTGGCAAAGACCACCTGGAAGTTGCGATAGAGCCGCGCACGCAAGGTGTAATCGGTGGTGACGCGCGCCTGTTCGAGATACTCGCTGGCGGTGCGGCTATCCCATTGCGAGTAGTTCTGTCCACCGGTGGCTTCCGCCTGGTGCCAGAAGGGATACGGATCGGGGTCCGGGGTGCGCGAAAGGTTCAGGTCAACGAGAGCAGCCTGGTAGCCGCGCGAGGCGAGAAAATCCGTGGCGAGCTTATCATAGGGCACAGCCTGCAAATCCACGCGCACGCCAATCCCGGCCCATTCTTCCCTGATCATCTCTGCGATCTTTGTGTGGACCGGGTCATCGGGATGCAGCAGCGTGAAGGCAAGCAAAGCGCCTTCTTTGGCGCGGGCATCCCCGCCCTCCGCAGGAATGACATAGCCTTCCCCCTTCAGCAGGCTGACCGATTCCTCGGGGTTGTACTCGAAATGCTCGGTGCCATCGTAATATGCCCACGACCCCGGCAGGATGGGACCGTCGGTCAGCACCGCCTGGCCCTTCAGCAGCGTGTTGATGATATACGGGCGGTTGGTCGCCAGCATGAGGGCGCGGCGCACTTTTTCATTCTGAAAAAAAGCCACCTCCGGATTGTTCAAATTGAACAGCACAAAGGTCATTTGTGGCAGGCGGCTGGTATAGAGGGAGAGATTTGGCTCCTCCAGCGCGCTTTCCAGCACATCAGACGTGATCTGACTCACCGAGAGGACATCACCCTGCTGATAGGCATCGTATGCGGCCGCAGAGGTCGGGTAATAACGGAACACGGCCTGCTCGATGAATGGAGGGCGTCCATAGTAGGTGTTGGAGACGGTCAAAACCACCCCTGTGATCTGGCCGCCGTCCACGATCAGGTGATCGAATTTATAAGGACCGGTGCCAACCGGGTTGATATTAAAATCCGCGGCTTGCAGCTGATCGGGCGGCACTGACTCGAGCAGGTGTCTCGGCAGGAGACCAAATCCCAAATAATCGATGAAAGGAACGTACGGTTCAGGCAGAGTGAACTTTAGATTTTTGTCGTTGAGCTTTGTGACTTCGATCTTGCCCCACAAGTCCTTGACATCCTGCGGATACAAGGAACCGGCGCTCTTCATCCTGTCGATGGTGAAGAGCACATCGTCACTGGTCACCGGCGTGCCATCATGCCAGACCGCGTTCTCCCGAATCGTAAAGTTGTACAGTGTGCCGTCTTCCGAAACGCCCCAGCCTTTTGCAAGATCAGCCTGGGGCAAGCCGTGCTCATCAAAGCGGATCAGCCCGCTGAAGAGCAATCGGTTGACTGCACGATCGGCGGCGTTATTCCAATCCAACAGTGGGCTGAGCCGTCCCAGCGAGCCGACCAGGCCCTCGGTGTAGATACCTCCCTGTTCGGGCTGTGGCAGGAACGGACCGGTGGCGACAGGCGACTGCTGGCTGAATAACAGCACAGCCACGATCCCCAGCGTGACAACAACAACCAGTATCTGCCAGCGTAATTGTTTCATAATAAGAAAATTTCTGCGCATCTATGATGAGCAATTAAACACAAAGGGCACGAAGGACTCAAAGGTTTTAAGGCTCAACTTTCAAGGATCTTTGATAGCGAGACATTTCAAACAACAATTCGTTTAATGCCGTCTTTCATATGAACTCTAAATGCAGCACCCGGAACAGCCTTTCCAATGCGTCCGACATCAGGCGGTATAAGTTGGAAAACCCTCTTTGGAGCGGAGATCATAGAGCCTTAGTGCCCATTGTGTCCTTTGTGTTTAAAACCGAACTGCACAAAAACAAAAGGCACGTTTCCCATCCTCGCGGACGCAAGCGAGCCGCGCGGATCAAACGGCCTTTTCGAAGAGCTCCATGGAGCTACGCGACGAGCAGAAGCGTTATGACCAGGACAAAGAAAATAACGCTTAGAACAATCGTGACCCAGAACAATGTGCGCTCGACGCCGCGGCGGGCAGTGAAGATACTGCCTGTGTCGGCGCCCGTCAGCCCGCCCAGGCCTGCACCTTTACTTTGCAGGATAACGCTTACGATGAGCAGGACCGAGATTATAATCAGCGCGATATTTAGATAGGTAATCATTTAGGACGTGCCTCCTTGTATTAAGCGGAAACATTATACCTGCTAGGCAGAAGAACCGTCAACTTGAGGGTTTCTCGCCCTGCGAAGCTTTTTCCAGACAAGCAGAGTTCTCCGGACACATCCTTCTGAAATTGAGGTCTCATGCACGAAATTGTCGTGAATTTGCACATGCACACCGTCTATTCAGACGGGACGGGCACTCACAAAGATATAGCCCAGGCAGCGATCAAAACGGGTCTGGAGGCTGTCATTGTGACGGACCATAACATCCTGGTGCAGGGTGTGGAAGGATACTACCGCGTCGGCGCCCCTTCGACTTCCGCTTCGACAGGCTCAGCGCAACGGCTCAGGACAAGCCGCGTCCTGCTCCTGGTCGGAGAGGAAATCCACGACCAGGACCTGGATCCGCAAAAGAATCACCTGCTGGTGTTCAACACCAATCGGGATTTGTCCGGGCTGGCAGATGACCCGCAAACGCTCATCAACGGGGTCAACGAGGCGGGCGGGCTCTGCTTCCCTGCTCACCCCGATGATGTGGCATCTCCGATTTTCAATGAAACGAGCATTTCCTGGGAAGCCTGGGATGTACATGGCTTCACCGGCCTCGAGCTTTGGAACGGGTTGAGCGAACTCAAGACCGTCCTGCACACAAAGCTGCATGCCTTGTTCTACGCGTTCTTTCCGCACTTCATCGCTCATCACCCCATGCCTGAAACCCTGCAGCGCTGGGACGACCTGCTCGCAAGTGGAGAGCGCGTCGTTGCCATTGGCGGCTCGGATGCACACGCGCTCAACATGAGCATGGGCCCGCTGCATCGCGTGATTTTCCCCTATGACTTCCACTTCCGCACCGTGAATACGCACGTTTTCATCCCTGAATCACTGAGCGGTGATGTGCCCGCCGACAAAAAAATGATTTACGAAGCCCTGGCAGCCGGGCGCTGCTTCGTGGGGTACGACCTGCCGGGCTCCACGCGCGGCTTCACCTTCAAGGCAAGAGGGCTCGAACAATCTGTGATCATGGGCGAGGCGATTTCTGCCAAGGGCGGCGTGACCCTGCAGGCACACCTGCCCAAGCCCGCTGAGATCCGCCTAATCAAAGATGGAAAAATAATTGCGATCTGGAAAAGCTCCCAAGCCTGTGCCTACAGCGCGACCGAACCGGGCGTTTATCGCGTGGAGGTATGGAAAAACTATCTCGGTGCCAAACGCGGCTGGATCTTCAGCAACCCGATTTATGTAAGATAGATTCCGAGAGGCATTAACCGCGAAGAACGCGAAGCTCACGAAGGCTTTAAAAAGTTTCTTGGCACTCTTCGCGTGCTTCGCGGTTCAAAAATCCTTATGTCCTCATTCCCCTACAAACGCGTGGTTGTCGTCGGCGTGACGAGTTCAGGCAAATCCACGCTGGCAGAAAAGCTTGCCGGGCACTTTGGCCTGAATTACATCGAACTCGATGCTCTCAACTGGGAACCGAACTGGCAGGCTGCTCCTCTGGAGGTGTTCCGCGCCCGCGTCGAAAAAGCCACGCAGGCTGAAAAATGGATCGTTGCCGGGAATTATCACGTGGTGCGCGATCTCATCTGGCCCAAAGCGGAAGCCGTTATCTGGCTGGATTACTCGATCTGGAGGGTTTTGTGGCAGCTGACGCACCGCAGCTTCACCCGCTGGTGGTCTCAGGAACTGCTCTGGGGCACGAACTATGAGCCGATTTGGATCCATTTCAAGCTTTGGTCAACTGATTCTTTGTATCACTGGTTGTTCAAAACCTACTGGAGGAGAAAGCGCGAATTCCCAATACTGTTATCCCAGCCTGAGCATCAGCACCTGAAGTTGATTCGATTTAGGCATCCAAAAGAAACAGAAGAGTGGCTGGCGAGGCTTTAGAAATTATGGCTTTACCGTTTTTAACGGGAAGTCTCAAGACCTCCTGTTAAAAATGGTAAAGCCTAAAAGCGGCTAGTCGCTAACAGCTCATAGCTAAACGCTGACAGCTACTACTTCCTCAACCCGATGACCAAACGCGTCAACCCCAGGGCCGCCAGCAGGACCAGTCCCACTGCGACTTCGAACGCCAACCGTTGAAAGCGGATAAAAACACTGAGCAGCGCCAACCCGAGTCCCAGCGCGGCGACAATGGCTACGCGCCCCAGATGAAGGCGTTCCATGCTGCGCGTGTCGTCCAGCGGTGCGGCATAGCTCAACCGGCGCGCAAAATCGGACAGGTCCCAGCCGAGCAAGCCGCCCACCACGCCAAGTAACATCCAGACCGTGGAGAATCCATGCCACACGCCATAAGCCGCAGCCAGGATCATCATGAGCAAAGCAGCAGAAGAGAACCAATACCACTTCCGAAAATGCGCGATAAGCCAGAGCCCTGCCAAAAGCAAAAACCAGCGCGGATAATCGATTGCTCCGGCCTGCAAATACCCCGTGGCAAGCGAGGCGGTTCCCAAAAGAATGCTCAATATCAGTGCAATGATTGTCATATCGTTCCAGTTTTTTTACCACAAAGATCACGAAATACACAAAGTTTTATACCTTAAGGCTTTTCCCTTGGTGATCCTTTGTGCTCCTTCGTGGTTAAAAAATTCATCTCCCAATCGCGCGCAGCCAGACGGGTGAGCGGCCCAACTTTCTTTTCACCAGCACATCGAAAGGTTCCCTCACATCCCAGTCCAGCACATGGATATTGGCGCGTTGGAGTCGCTGCAGCAGCAGGAGGCGTTCCATGTGGATCACGCGGCCCGCCAGGTCTATGCCAGGGTTCGACGAAGGCAAATACGACAGCTCGAACTTGACCGGGTTCGGGCTGACCACCAGGACATCATATCCCTGGGCGCGCAGCTGGATCAATGGTTTCAAGTCATCATCGGTCAATGGCGAGACAAAAACGATCTGCGACTCAGGCGGGAACAGACGTGTCGGGATATGTTCGAGATCAGAAAACACCTCGCTGTCGCCTGTCTGCGCGTTGGCAAGCGCATGCAAAATCCGTTCACGCTGGATCTTGCCATAACCGGGCAGCGTCCAGCCGAGATAGGAAGCATACAGTAAAAGCCCAACACGGTTTCCCTGACTCAACAGTGCGTCCGCAATCGAAGCTGCGGCTTGCACCGAATATTCGAACAACGAATGACCGCGTGCAAATTCGTTGGTCCGCAGGCGGCCATCGAGCACGATCCCCACGTCCGCCACGCGTTCCTGCTGGTATTCATTTGCGTACAATGTATCGGTGTAGTGCGCGCTGGCGCGCCAGTTGATGGAATGAGGCGAATCGCCCGGCTGATACTCGCGCACGCCGAAGAATTCCGTCCCTGTGCCGCCAGCCCGCGCGGGGATCATCCCGGCATAGACCCGCGTCCGGCGCGGCCGGATCGCAATATGACGGAGGCGCGTCACGGGCGGCAGGATGAACAAACGTCCCTGCGCTTCCACGCGGACCCTGGAGCGGCGGACCGCTAAATGATCGTTGACCTGCGCCTCGAGCGCCTCGAACACATACCCGCCGCGCGGACCTGAAACGGTATAGGCAAAGGTGTAGGACTCCCCCTTCGCAAGCCTCACCAGGTGCCGGCTGGTCCTGAGCGGAGGCGCAGGATCGGAACGGATGGTCAATCCGGATGGCAAAATGTCTTCGAGCAGGACTTCTTCCAGGTTCGAACCGCGATTGGTAACGGTCAACGTCACATCCACATTCGAATTCGGCGAGGCACGCTCGGCGCTCAACTGGCGTGCGGCTTCGAGCCGGATCTTTTCGGGCGCCTGCAAATATCCCAGCAACAAATACGTGACAAGCGGCAAAGCCAGCGCGAGGAACTCTCCATGCACAGTGGCAATACCGGCAAAGAGAAGTCCGTACGTAAGGAGGCTGAGGAGAAGTGAACGCGACAAGAGACTATCCAACCAGGCGACTATTCGACGATCTGGCTACTTCACCACCGGCACCGGCGTCCTATCCAGCGTGTCACGAATCACATCATCCGTGACCTGACGCGACATCCAATATTCAGGCTGCAGGATCACGCGATGGCTGAGCACAGGGACGGCATAGCGCTTGATGTCATCGGGCGTAATGAAATCACGGTTTTCGAGCGCGGCGTTGGCGCGCGCGATCTTGAGGAACGCCAGCGACCCGCGCGGACTCGCTCCAACCGCCACGCGACGGTCCACGCGTGTGGCATGGACCAGCGCGGCGATATAGTTCTCGAGGTCGGCGTTCACATGGACCGTCTCGACGGCATCCCGCATTTCCAGCACTTGTTGTGCCTGGGTCACTTCGCGCAGGATCACTTCATCCTGTTTGCGTTCACGGCGGCGGCGCAGGATCAATTTCTCCTCTTCCATGCTCGGGTAACCGACCGCCAGCTTCAACATGAAACGGTCGAGCTGGGCTTCAGGCAGCGGGAAGGTCCCTTCGTATTCGATCGGGTTCTGTGTGGCAAGCACTAGGAAAGGCACAGGCAAAGGCAGTGTTTCGCCTTCGATAGTCACCTGGCCCTCCTGCATGGCTTCCAGCAGCGCAGACTGCGTTTTCGGGGAAGCGCGGTTAATCTCATCCGCCAGGACAATGTTCGCAAAGATCGGACCTTTACGAAGTTCGAACTGGTTTTTGGTGCGGTTGAAGATGTACCCGCCGGTGATATCTCCCGGCAGCAGGTCGGGCGTGAACTGGATCCGTTTGAATTCCAGCCCGAGGACCTTCGCAAAACTGCGCGCCACGAGTGTTTTCCCTAAACCAGGGAAATCCTCCAGCAGAAGGTGTCCGCCCGCCAGGACGGATGCCATCATCATTTCGAGCAGGAGGCGTTTGCCAACGACCGCGCGCTCCACCTCGGCGATGACTTGCCTGCTCAGCGATGAAACTTGAGAAATGTCAGTCACGATTTACTCCAATGATTTCTTTAACCACAGATAAAAGGGATATTTATCAAAAAATCTGTGTTCATCTGCGTTTACACTTGCACCTGAACGTGAAGCGTTCAGCTTCAAGTGCAGGTGTCCATGGTTGTTTGCGACTCAAGAAACTCGACAGCTTCTGCGACATCAAGATCGAGCGGAGTCGGCTGCGGCGTTCCAAAAAGGCGTTTCACGTTCGGAAAATCTGCGAACGATCCATGCAAGCCGGTTTCGAGATAGTTTTGCAATTCCCTGGTCGGTTCCCAATCCGTTCCGAGCAGGGGAGCAAAGACCGAACGCGGGCGCCCGCTCTCGCGCTGGAGCAGGATTTGATACGCCAGCTGCCCAAGCCGATGCGCAATGAGCCACTTGAAATAAATGCCGCCTTCCGCTTTTCGCAGCCAGACCGCCAGGGCTTCCACCTGTCCCAGGCGAGGTTTGCGCTTCGCCTCCGCCCTGCCACGGAAGGTAGAGCGCGGCGCCAGGCTAAATGCAAGCATCGCGAACACGACGAAAACAACGATCCACCACCAAAGCTCCTGGGGAAGCGAACGATACAGCAGACTAAGGCTCCACAAGATGAACGCAGCCGGGACGACAATCGTTTCATAGATCGTTTCACGCAAAGGGAATGCCAATATTCCGGCAATCAGCAATGCAGCGGCAAAAATGAGCCGGCGTCGCTTTTGCAGGATCATACCGGCTCCCCGCAGTAATGCAGAATCGTCTTGAGGCAGCTCACCGCCTCATTCACATCCTGGGGCGCCGATTTCCGGTCACCATAGCGAACGCCTTCGAACAAGCCTGTCAGGCGCTTCACCGCCTCACCAGGTAGACCAGCCCGCTCCAGGCGCAGCGCAAACTCGCGCGGGGTCATGGCAATTTCGCGATGCAATTGCTGTTTGCTCGACACAACATCGCTCATCCGCAGGTAACAATTGATAATCACATCGCTCGAATTCCTGCCGGAGGAAAGGTCGTTCAATGAGGAACGCGCGATCCGGGCGATCTCCTCCAATGGTTTTCTTTGGTTCAGAGCCACATAGTTCTGCCAGCCGCGATAAAGGAACCAGAGCACCACCAGCAGAAGCAAGGCAAAAGCGAAGCTGATCGCATACGCAAGTGTAGAGGAGACCTGGGGCGGTTCGAACACGGGTATTGGCGTAAACGCATCCTCGCCCGCGGGCTCGTCTGCCTGCAGCTGAGGAGGCATAAGGAGGCGCGAGAGTGCTCCAGAGAGTATAGGGTTTGTCAACAGAATGTAAATTGCCGCCACCCAGATCAAGCCCTTGACAAGCAGCCAGAGCAGGCGCTTGCGCCATTTGGGTGATAATAACATGATGATCAGGACCATCAGCAGGACAACCAGCCCGGCGGCGAGCAACTGCTTCCAAAGAGGGACATTCATCAGGATCTGGGGCATGGGGTCCGCAGGCGGCAGGGGTCTCTCCGCCGTCTTTTCCACACCGAAATGCTGCGCCGCGCGGAATGGGACATCGTTCAAGCTGACAGCGAGTACCGTTAAAGCCCCGAGCGCGAGCGCAGCCAGCAGCAGGACCAGGCGTTTATTTTCAAAAAACGAGCGCATAGGTAGAGAGCAAATTTTACCATTGTGACTATAATTATAGATACCCTCTCTATGACTGATTCGCTGGATAGCTTATGTCATGCCTCTCTTCACCTGCAAGCCACGGCAGGACTCCGCTTGTTCAACGCGGGTCACTATTTTGAGGCGCATGAAGCGCTGGAAGAGGCCTGGAAGGAGGAAAAAGGGAAAGTCCGCGATCTGTACCGGGGAATTTTGCAGATCGCAGTGGTCTATCTGCACATCACACGCAGGAACTATAACGGTGCGGTCAAAGTCTATGACCGCAGCCGGAAATGGCTGAAAGACTGGCCCGAGATTTGCCGGGGAATCGACGTGGGCAAGTTACGCAGGGACGCGGAAGCGGTCATCCGCGAGGTCAAAAGGCTCGGCCTGGAGAAGATCCCCG
Source organism: Anaerolineales bacterium (assembly GCA_016932715.1). Lineage (GTDB taxonomy): Bacteria > Chloroflexota > Anaerolineae > Anaerolineales > Villigracilaceae > Defluviilinea. The sequence goes on along the minus strand of JAFGCG010000087.1, from coordinate 48,763 downwards.
AATTCGACCGGTCGCTGCTCAAGCCCATCCAGTGGGACGAGACTCAAACCGGCAAACAGCATGTATACCTCTGCGACCGCTGCGGTCATGAAATGGTGGAAAAGAACTGCAAAGTGACCTGCCCCAACTGCGGCAACCGCTTCGATTGCTCAGACTTGAATATTTATTTTGATTGAAAATCTGCGCGCGAGTGGATCACCGCACCGTTCGAAATGTCTTGATACTCTGCTCGAACATGGGAAGCAACTCGTAGAATTCATTGATCTGAGCTACATACTGAACAAACCAAACGGTGCCTCCATCGAGAAAAACATAAACCTGGTCATTGACCTCATCACCACTGAGTCGCATTTCAAGCAGAATCACGACCGCCTCCACTGAATTTATGGTGACCTTTCTTTTACCGGCCACACGGATTTCCGATGATAGTTGAATCGGCAGATTCTCCACATAAGCATCCAGTGAGCCTACGGTGAGCGGCTCATACGAAACCTTAACGATCACCGGGTACAGCGATGTCTCTGAAGCCGCGCCTACCACCTCCAAATCCAGCGTCAGCGAATCCGACAAATCGTCAGACGGTTTGGGCTTTTGCTGTTTGAAGCCCTTTGGCAGCCAGATCTCAACCAGCGCAGTTTTGAATTGCACCCACCCCTCGGGGATCAATATTTCATACGGGACAGGCGTGGGCGTTTCCGTAGGAGTTAATGTTGGGAGCACGAACGGTGTGGCTGTGGATTGCGGGACAGGCGTATCCTGAGGAGCGGGAGCGAGGCTGCCCCCCCGCAGGGCAAGCCAGCCTGCCACTGCAAACAACAGACAGGCCGCGCCTGCCAGGCCAGCCAGGATCGCGATCTGTGTGGTGGTCATTCCAAAGTACTTGCGGCTTCGTGTCACCGGACGTTCGTCCAATTGCGGTTGCATGTCTTCAAACATCATACCCTCCAGTGTAGAGCTGGTTCCGTTTCAACATCATGACTGAACAAGGATAGCCCGCGCAGGCGCACCGTCGCAGCCGGCGATTTTGAGCGGCAGACAGTAGAGATCGTAAAAACCGCGCATCACATTGGATAAATTCAATCCCTCAACAATCACGACCCCTGCCTTGAGCAAAACGATATGGGTTGGGATGGTTTCGCTGTACGGCGCGATGGAAAGGTAATCCAGGCCCACCAGTTGGACGCCGCGTTCGACCAGCCACTCCGCGCCATCCTCCGTAACCGCGACAAAATCTGTCTGGAATTCACGCTCACCTCTTGCCCAGAGATGGGAATTGCGCGTTCCAAAAAGGACCCGTTTCATCTCAGAGGTGATTTCCGTCCGATCCAGGACTTCAGACGTGATCGCCTCGACCCCATCCGGTAACTGTATCACGTAACAGGGGCCGGTCAACACCTCCAGAGGGAGCTGCTCGACCGTGCGGCCATCTCTGATGAAATGACGCGGCGCGTCCACGTGCGTGCCGAGATGAACGCCGGCCCTCAGCCGGGTGACATTGTAAAGCGCGCCTTTCTCCATCGATTCATAGAGTTCCAGTTCCGGGCGCGGGTCGCCGGGCCAGGTCGGAAGATCGGGCGAAATCGTGAGGGAAATATCGTAGATCGTCACAGGCATGCTCCTTTTCTGAAGTTACGGCGCAGGTGTCGCGGTCCTCGCTGGAAGCGAGCGCGACGCCCCTGAAAGAGACGGGATGGACATCGGGGTCAGCGTTGGCGTGATCGTGGGAGTCGGCGTGGGGCGGAAGGGAATCCAGCCGCTGTAGAAAAAGTATTCCTGTAAAAAGCCGAGGCGTTCCTGCTCGGTCATCAGGCGCGGGCGTGAATAATCCTCCAGCAGCGCGGTGATCAATTCGACGCTGATTAATTTGCCATCATAAATCACATAGCGATCAAAAAACTCACGGCGAATCCCCTTTGGCATCCAGTCCTGATCGCCCATTTGGTCGAAGAATAGATTACCCAGTCCATAGTGAATGAATGCGCCGCTGTAGAACTCCATCATCTGGGCGTAATGCGCCTGGCTGCCGCTGACAATCGAGGCGCCGGAATCAGCCATGAGACGGAAATCGTCCATCTGCTGGGGAGCCGGGCGCGAGTCGTAGCTTTCATTCCATTGGAAGGTGGAGATGACCACGTAGCCCTGGGCTTTCAATTCAGCGATCTTTTGTGGGAGATAGTCGAAATCGCACGGCGCGGCGCCGGGCTGATAATCCGTCGCGGTCGGGAAGCGCCCCACGTCCGGTTTATTGCAGCCAATGAACGCGACCTTGTTGCCATTGACCTCGAACAGCGCCGGCTCGAGCGAATCCTGCAAATCCACGCCGCCGCCGAAATAGGGCAGCCCATTTTGATTGTAGATCTCGATGGTTTCCAGCATTCCCGCAGCCCCGCGATCTGCAAAGTGATTGCCGGTCAATTCGATCACATCGGCGCCAACGTCGGTCAGCAGATCCATATATTTCGGGTCGCTGCAAAAGACCAGCGCCGCCTGATCGGGCTTGGGATACGTGCAGCCTGTGAAGAACGGAATCTCGTTGCTCACGTGCGTAATGTCCGCTTCACGCAGCACCTCACGGATCCTTTCGCCGGGATAGGTTGTGCCCTTTAATTCCATGGTCAGTGCAGTGGCGCGCACGAGCGCCGTCACACCGGTCATGATGACGGTGGTGAGCTTCGAAGCATCGTAGTTGGAAGGTTGACCGCTGATCGCTGACTGTTGACCGCGATTGGCAGATTCAACCTTAAAACTCGCGACCAGAGGATACTGTGCGAGATCAAAGTTCTTGCGGATCGGTGACTGCCCGTCAACGGTCAATACTTTCCATTTTGGCTCGAGCTTCTCGAACGGGATGATCGCCCAGGAGGGCATGTCGGACCAGGCTTCCTCGAGCAGCCTGTCTGCCGCCAGGACGCGCACCGCGCCCGGTGCGGGTTCGTCCCACAGCGCGGTGAACGCCGCCAGGGTGGCTGACTCCATCAATAACGGGACCCCGCTGAAGGAGGCAGGAGCCGCAGCCGCGCCCTCCGTCCAGGCAAGATGCAGTTCGTCATACGAGACACCGTCCGTCACAGTTGGGAACGGCGCGACCAGCGCATAGAGCCATTGGATCTGTCCGTCCCCCGATTGCGAATCACGAGTTGGGGAAGGCGTGGATGCAGGGACCTGAACAGAAAAATTTATGGGAAGAGATTCCTGGGCGATTTGCGGCGGGATGGAGGTCACTTGCGCGCGGCAGGCTGAGACTATTAACACAAGTACCATTCCTGCCGCGAACTGCCGCGAATTGGTTTTTAAAGAATTTCCGCGAGTTCGCGGCGGATCCGATTTTCTTTGAGGCATAGCGCCTTGATTATACTATTCAGCCTTGAGGGTGGCTTCCGAGAGTGTAAACTGCTTCAGCGCCTCTTCGTCGATCGTGACTCCCAAACCGGGACCAGTGGGCACATCGATCGTGCTGTCGCCGTTCAGCACAAAACGTTCCTTCGTGATATCGCGCTGGTAATAACGGTCGGAGGCGGAGACATCTCCCGGCAGGATGAATCCGGGCAGGGAAGCGATCGCCAGGTTCGAAGCGCGGCCCACACCCGTCTCCAGCATGCCCCCGCACCAGACCGGCACATGGCGTGCATGGCAATAATCATGGATGGCAATCCCCTGGCTGAGCCCAGCGACGCGCGCCGGCTTGATGTTGATGATCTGGCAGGCTTCCATCTCCAGCGCGTAGCGCGCGTGGCGCGGCGAAAGGATGCTTTCATCCAGACAGATCGGCGTTTTCAACTCCGCCTGCAGCCTGCGATGATCCCAGATGTCATCTTCGTAGAGAGGCTGTTCGATCAACAGCAGATCCAGATCGTCGAGCGGCTTGAGCGCCTCAGCCGTCTCCAGGGTATAGGCGGAGTTCGCGTCGACTTGCAGGCGCAGGTCCGGATACGCCTCTCGGACCGCGGAGGTCTCCTCGACTGCGCGGCCCGGCTTGATCTTGATCTTGACGCGGCGATAACCTTTTTTCAGATACGATGCGACGGTCCGCACCAGCGCCGCGGCGGATTCCTGGATCCCAATCGAGACCCCCACCTCGACCTTTGCGCGCGTGCCCCCAAACATTTCCTTCAGCGATTTGCCGTCGCGTTTCCCCAGCAGGTCCCACAGCGCCATCTCCACGCCCGCTTTGGCGAGATGATGACCGCGAATCCCTGCCACGCGCTTCTGGAAATCTGCGGCATCGGGGACATCTTTGCCGAGGATCAGCGGCGCGACAAACTCCTTGAGGATATGCCAGGCTGTGCCGGTCGTTTCGTAGTTATAGCCCGGATCGCGGGTCGCGACACATTCGCCGTAACCCGTTAACCCCGCGGCTCGCAATGTGATCAGAATGCACTGGCGGTCCGTCTCGCGCCCGAAGGAAGTCTCGAACGGCGCCACCAGCGGCATCGAAATGTGATGGAGAGTAAGCGATTCGATTTTCATCGAGCAGTATTTATACTGGAGCGATCCTGGAATCCAAGACTTTTGATTTCGATGACTCAATTATCCGGACAGTCAAGGGATTGCCTGACCTGTCCAACCACTTCCAGATCCGCCGAGGGAATCTCACTCAAACGCGACCAATTGGTGCATAACATCTTCTTAAGACCAGAGTTCACATCGCGAGCTGCGAGAGTCAGATCGTAGGCTTTCTGCCAATCACCTGTCTGAGCATAGGCTTCGATGAACGGAATGTATTCAGCGCCATAGCCGGGAGCAAAGCCCTCCTGCTGCACCTGCTCAAGCAAGGCAATGACCGTATTCCAATCCTTTTCCTGGCGGGCCAGATCAGCTTTCTGGAAAAAGTAACACCAATTATGAGCAGGCTCAGGGCCAAAAATATCGGGGTCGGGCGGCGGAGCTGCGGGGTCGGGAATGATGCGAGAAAGGTTGGAAAGGGGAATAAGGATCTCCTGCCCTTCGGTAAAACGAGGGTCGTGCGCGTACACCGGATCCAGCACCCGCAGACAAGCGCTTCCTGACTGATGCATAACCGCAATCCCCTTCGAGGTATTCCCCTTAAAAACCAGGCCGCGCAGGTCATAGACAAACGAATCATCTGGTTGGTACTCAAAATGAAACCTGCGCAAAAAGAGCCAGTAGGGGAGGAAACCATCTTCGGTCTGATAATGATATAGAATATTGAGCGCAAAGCCTGCGTCCGAATAATGCGTGATAGAAGGCGAGGGCTGTTCAAAGGTAAAAAGAGCCGTGCCGGGCTGCAATGCAGGCGCACGCCAATAAAGCTGCCAGTAGTAATCGAGCTGGGTACGCCAATCCTGACGATAATTGTTGACGACCCAGGCCTGTGCGGCAATCGAGAACACCAGCAGGAAACCAAGGATGAATTTTTGCCCGGCAGGGCGAACAAACCAAAGCAGGAGCGCCATAACCATTAAAATGGCGCCAAGCATGGGAGCCAGCGCGAAACGGTCATTCCAGCCGCCTGCACTGATCTGTTTGCCGATTATCCAGATAGGAAGAGCGCCCAGAATGAATAACCCAAAGCCAACCATGAACATCCAGGCTGGAGATGAATGGTCCGATGCTTCTTTTGCTTCTTCTTCCTTAACGTTATAAAAGAATGCAAAGGCAGCTGTGAGTACAATACCCAGAGCGAATACAAACCAGGCTACTCTTTTTTGAAAACTAAAACCTTCAAAGTTGATAATGGCATCGACCCAGACCTGCAGCGTTAAATAAACCAGGTCGAACAACGCCCCGCTCAAAAAGTACAATACAGACCCGGGGAAAGACTCCTGAAAGCCGCTCAACACCGAATTCATGTCACTGATCCGGCTCGTGGTATGAAAAATAACAGGAAAATAGAAAAAGCGACACCAGAAATAGAATATTGTGATCAGTACATAAGGCAGAGCGGTGACGGCAACCTGGCGTAATAAATGTGAATTCTTTTTGTTCTCACCCTCCATAAGTATCCAAAGCAAAACCGGGCGCATCAATTCGAGCCCGGCAAAATATTCGGTTGTGAAAAGGTGTGCAAAGGTCGCCAGCCAGGAAAGCGGGAAAAGCAGGCGTGCCCATTTCGGACGTTTAATCGCGAGCGCCATTAAATAGACGGAGAGAGCAAACAGTAAAAACGTCATGATATGGCGTGCCTTCGTGGCAGATTGTGACTGCTGAAGAAAACCCGGATAAACCAGCAACAGCACGCCCAGCCAGAGCATGTGACTCTTATAGCGAGGCCAAAGCAGGATCAGTGCATGAACAAAAAACAAGGTCCCGGCCCAACGAATAAGCAGGGTAATGATATGCCAGCCAATCGGTTTTGAACCAACGAGAAAATAGATCAAATGATAGGTCCAGGGAAATGGACGATCGTGGGCGTAAAAGCGAAATTGCAGGGCGGGATTGAGTTTAGTAAACATCACGATTTCCCAATCGGCCCAGTAATAGCCTAGGGAAGTCAACACGTATCCATAGGCAGCAAATCCGATTAACAGCAAAGCCGCTGGATAAAACCAGGGCTTTTCAGAAATCTTTTTCAATTTGTCCGCGTTGATCATTCGACTTTTGCTTCTCCCGACTCATCGTTCAACTTCAAGCCGCGCAGGGCATCCTCCATGCTCGTCGTGGTATCGCGGCGCATACCGGTCGCAGGTGTCCCGCAGTACGGGCAGATATTCCAGGGCAGTTCCATGAGCCTGTTGCAGTTCTCGCAGTTTTTCTTGAGCTTGGTATGGCAATTTGGGCAAACCTGCCAGTCATCCTTGATATGCCGTTCACAGCCCGGGCAAAGCGGCAGGTCTTCCAGAGCCTGGAGCAGGGCTTCCTCTTCGAGCGTCCGCTGATACTCCTCTTCGAGCGTGCGCGGCGGGCGCAGGATCAGGTATACCAAAACGCCCGGCAGATTGAGCACGGCAACCAGCAGCGTCGCGAGCGTCTGTACCAGTGGATCACGCGCGCGCGTCCGGATATCGCGATAGGTCCAGATCGCCAGGGAGATCCACAGCGCTGCAAGGAAAGCGCCGCCAAAGCCGGTCAGGACGAGGATGAGATTGCTGACAAATGTGGGATCGAATGTCATGAGAGCCTCATTGGGTGGTATTTTATCACTAGGACTGCTTCGCTGGTCTCATCTCAGGGCGTCGCGTGATGGAAGTTCCATTCTCCCGCATCCTGATCCACGTAGGAGGCTGCACCCAGCACTTCATAGAAGGTGATTCCGGGACGAAGATAAATCGGCAGTCCGTTCGTCCTGGTCAGCAAAAGCGGTTGATCGATATTGGTTCGAATCCAGCGCGCGGGCATCCCTATGCCATCGCGAAAGACGTACGCCTCCCCCGAACCTGTCAGGTCGATTTGATAGACCTCGTCTTCTTCATCGAATGTGTTCGAGAATGTATGATGAGCCAGCAGATAGACGATATTGGAGGCGTGCACAGCTTTGCCGGTCACCTGGTCTATCAGGGCAGCATAACTTTCCGGCTTGCGATTGCGGGTATCACTGACTTCCTGAAAACGGAGGTACTGGTTTGTTCCGGGGTCGTAACGCCAGTAGTTATACGAATCGACTGAATAGTAGGTAAACATCTGTGTGCCAAGCAGATCAGAGATCGGCACGTCCTCATTGAAAAATCCAAGCCGGATACCCTGGCGGTGATTCTCCAGCCCCCCTTGAATCACACAGTCCTTCCATTCGATCATATTGAAGTAGGAGTTGTTATATACTTCGATTTTTCGCTTCTCCATCAGGTGAAATGGAGGACATTTCCTCAAACTGGGGACGACCAGAAAAGGGGCAATATCGCTCGTTTTTAGATGACCCTCGACCCGCGGATCAGCAAACTTGAACACCAGATAAGCATGGTACATGCGCTGGATATTCTCATCGAAATAACGGCCCGACCGGACCGGTCCCACCCACTCGGAGTCATTTCCGTAAAATACGGCGATAAAACGCGTCAACCCGGCTTCGATGTAATATTCGAAGATATTATCCGCCAGGGTCAGCCCGGATTGCGGACGGATGTAACGTGGATAGTTCGCCACTTTGATGGCGAGGGGGCGTCGATCCAGCAGGGCCGGATCGGAAGGCGGCAAACCTGTCAGCGGATTCAATTCCGCGGAAAGCGTAAACTCAGGGACGTCCACCCAGTCGGGAAGCAATTCGGGCACGATGACGATGGGCAGCGGAGTGGGCGGCGGGGGAGTGACCGAGGGCAGATAAAGAGGCGTCGGAGCCGCCTCCGCATATGGGGAGTCGGAAACGTCTTCCGTCAGGGGCTGAAACGGCGTCGGGGTGGGGATCCCGCCGGCTGCCACGTTATTCGATTGATCGGCGCATGCAGAAATCAACAGGATGAATACGAAAAATATGTGGTGACGATGTGGGCGCATATCTTCAATTCTACAATAAACAGGGTGACCTGCAAACCTGATAAAATTACGGTTGCATGCTTATTCTCGTCACAGTTACAATTTTGTTTGTTACCGCGCTTGTGCTGCTTGTGCTGCAGTTTGCAGCTCAGGGATTCCGGTACAACTGGCTGGTTGCCGCAGGCGGCGCGTTCCTGGCATGGATCAGCGTTTTTTTCTGGCAGCTGCAAATGCCCCTTGCCCTGCAGTTCCCAGCCTGGCAGCCCGCTTTGCTTTTTGCCCAATCCCCTACATTCGTTGGCGACGAACTTGCCTGGATGTTTGCCGTCAGCCTGGCGACGCTGTGCCTGGCGATCATCCTGACCGCGGTAGTGCGGATCGATTTCCCCCGGCCCATCAACTGGATCGGAACGCTCATCCTCACTGCCCTGGGGATTCTGGCTGTGGTCGCCGACAACCCGCTGACGCTCGTATTGATCTGGGCTGCCCTCGACATTTCCGAACTGATCGCGCAGATGCGCGTTGTGGAAGATCCCCAATTGAACGAACGCGTGATCATTGCCTTTGCGTCGCGGGCGGCGGGCATCCTGGTTTTGCTGTGGGCGGGGATGGTCAGTCTGGCAAACGGTCAAATGCTGGATTTCCGACAGGCGCCGCCGCAAGTCGGACTGTATCTGGTGGTTGCAGCCGGTTTGCGCGTTGGCGTATTGCCGCTTCATCTTCCCTACTCTACTGAATCAACGCTCCGGCGCGGCTTTGGAACCGGCTTGCGACTCATCTCGGCCGCTTCCAGCCTGATTTTGCTGGCGCGTATTCCACTCAGCAGCCTGGCATCGCCGCTGACCCCTTATTTGCTGATCCTGACCTCGCTGGCTGCGATCTATGGAGGCTGGATGTGGCTGCGCGCCCCCGATGAATTGAACGGCAGAGTGTACTGGTTAATTGGCATGAGTTCACTTGCTGTGGCAGCCGCGTTGCGCGCCAACCCAATTGGCGCCGCCGCCTGGGGGTGTGCCATCGTGTTGATAGGCGGCGCCTTGTTTTTATCGTCTGAGCCAAACAAATGGCTCCTGCGCGCCCTGTTCATCGGCGCATGGGGAGTATCATCCTTACCCTTCTCTCTCACGGCAACAGGCTGGAACAGCACATTACCCAGTTCCTGGCTGGTCTGGTTGGTCTGGCCACTCCGGATTTCGGCACAAGCCATGCTCCTCGCAGGCTTCATCCGTCACAGCCAGCGCACAATCACACGCGTCAGCAATGAGGATCAACCCATTTGGGCAAGGAATGTTTATCCCATTGGGATTTCCCTCTTGTTGGGAACGACCATCCTGCTGGGCTTGTTTGGGTGGAGCGGGGCTCTGCAGCTCGGCAACTTTTTCGTGGAGGTACCCGTTGCGCTCCTGACCTTCGGCCTGCTCTCGTTAACCCCGCGTTTACGTGTCCTCAACCCTGTCCGGGCGCACTGGGTGCGTCCAGCCAACCCCTCCTGGCTTGACTGGATCTACCGGGCCCTCTGGAATCTCTACCGCCAGCTCAGGCGGGTGAGCGACGGCATCTCGAATGTGCTCGAAGGCGAAAGCGGGATCATGTGGACCCTGTTGTTCCTGGCTCTCTTTATTTCGTTCTTCACGCAAAGGAATCCCTGATTCATGGCAGTCACTTTTGCATGGATTGCGGTTGGCGCGGTCCTGATTACCTCCATCGGTCTGCTGCTCACGCGTGATTGGCGCTGGAGCATCAGCCTGCTTGCTCTCCAATATCTGGCAATGTTCGTGCTTGTCCTCCAGCATTGGCCCTTGGGAATGGCTTCTGTCAAGGTAGTGGCAGGCTGGATGTCGGCCGTCATTTTAGGCATGACCCGCTCCGGCTTGTCCCCTACAGAGTCGGCTGAGGAAGACAGCCTGCCACGCGGACGCCCCTTCCGCTTGTTCGCAGCCGGGATTGTCGCGCTGATCGTGATCGTGGTCACACCGGGCGTGGATACGATCATGGCGGATGCAGGTTTTGCCGTCACGGCTGCGAGCCTCCTTCTGATCGGAATGGGACTGCTTCATCTGGGCATCACAGCGCAGGTCCTGCGGGTGACCCTTGGATTGATGACCGTTCTGGCGGGATTTGAAATCCTGTATTCGGCTGTGGAAGGGTCGGTGCTGGTGGCTGCCCTGCTGGCTGTCATCAACCTGGGTCTGGCTTTGGTTGGCTCTTACTTGTTGATCGCCTCGAATTCAGAAGAGACTGAATCGATATGAACGCGCCGACCCTCTGGATTATCTTCCCCCTCTTTCTTGGCATATTGCTGCTATTTATTACGAATCAGCGGGTGCTGAGCGTGCTGGGCGGCTTCATCGCTGTCGCGCTGGCACTGATCGCCCAATTTGTTCCCATCGAACTCGCCATGAAGCTGGGACCCCTTTCGTTGAAGATCGATTCGTCGCTGACCGTCCTGGGGCGCGTGCTCCTGATCCAGCCAACCGAGGGACATCTGCTGGCATTGATCTACGGCGCCGCGGCGCTCTGGTTTTTCGGCGCGGAAGCCTCCAAAGTAGCGCCAAAGATTGTGCCGATCGGTTTCATGGTAATCGCGCTGCTGGTGGCATCCATCGCGGTCGAACCATTTTTATATGCCGCGCTCTTTATCGAAACGGCAATCCTGCTAGCCATCCCCATGCTCACCTCGATTCGGAAGCCGCCCGGCCGGGGCGTCCTGCGTTTTCTCATCTACCAGACACTCGCCATGCCATTTATCTTGCTGGCCGGCTGGCTGCTGGCCGGCGTGGAAGCCAGTCCCGGCGACCTGGCGCTGGCGGCGCAATCGGCTGCCATGCTGGGGCTGGGATTCGCGTTTTTGCTGGCGATTTTCCCGCTCTATAGCTGGATCCCCTTACTGCTCGAGGAGACATCCCCATACCTCGTCGGGTTTCTCCTGTGGATCCTGCCGACCATGACGCTCATCTTCGGTGCAGGCTTCCTGGATCGTTACTCATGGCTGCGCTCCTCTTCGCAACTGATCGTTGGCTTGCGAACTATTGGCCTGCTCATGGTCGTTACGGGGGGAGCATTTGCCGCGTTCCAGCGTCACCTCGGGCGGGTGATGGCTTATGGTTCGATTGCCGAAACCGGTTTTTCCCTCCTGGCACTCAGCCTCGATTTCAAAATCGGCATTCCCATTTTATTCCTATTGATTCCCGCGCGCGCCCTCGGTTTGGCAGTCTGGTCACTTTCGTTGACCATCCTCGGAGAACATGTGGAAACGATGCGGTTCGACGCGGCGCGCGGAATTTTGCGCCTGACACCGCTGGCAGGCGCAGGGATGGTTGTAGCGACACTCTCCACAGGTGCGTTTCCTCTGCTGGCTGGCTTTCCAGCCCGCCTGGCTTTATGGGAAGGCTTGTCGCGCATTTCGATCGGTTCCGCACTCTGGATGATGATCGGAATTATTGGGCTGCTCGTCAGCGCATTCCGCTCCCTGGCAGTCATCAGCGTTGCGGAGGAATATACAAGCTGGGAGCCGCGCGAAAGCCCGACCCAGATGCTCATGCTTGGGCTGGGGATGATCGGTCTCTTCCTTCTTGGTCTATTCCCCCAATCCGTACAATTTATGCTCGCCAACCTGCCTCTGATGTTCGAACGTTTGGGTCGTTAAAAACCCTTTTTACCACAAGGAACACGAAGGGCACAAAGGAATGTTGAAAACAAATACCTTCCCCCTTTGTGTTCCGGAGCTTGCCCTGAGCGTAGTCGAAGGGCACCCTTCGTGGTTAAAAAACAGCACAGCGGTATAATGCACCGCAAGTGGCGCCTCGGCGTCATCGAAGTGTCACCCTCGGAGGAAGTCATGGAATTTGAACAGCTGGTCAAACGCCTCGAATGGCTGGACGAAGAACATCGCAAAACCAGATCATCCATCATTACGCTCGAAGAACGGATGACCGCGCTGGAGGGGAAGATCGAAACGGTCGCCAAACAGGTCAAACCGCTCGGCAAGCAAATGGCGGACGTTGCAACCATTGCCGAGCGTCTGAATCAGTTCGATGCCATCTTTGCCAAACAGCGCGAAGATATGAACAAGGCAATCGATGACATCGAGAAGCGGCATGAAAAGCGTGATAAGGAAGTCAGCAAGCGTCACCAGGATGACCTTAAGCCGGTCCTCAAAGGACTCAGTGAGCTGAAGCAAACCCTCGATAACGAACTGCCGCTGCTCAAACGCGATGTCAAAGCCCGCCTCACCGAAGAGACGCGCCTGCATCAGGAGATCAAGGAACTCAAACCGCCGATCGAGGCTGCCAAACGCGCCGCCGAGGAAGCCACCCTGGTCCAGCATGCATTCGACGAAAGCCGCAAACAGGAAGCCAAGCGCGTGGCAGACCTGCAGGGCGAAATCGCCGCCTTGCGCAAGCGTATTGAAGAAGCCAAAGCCAAAGCCGACCTGAACGCCGACAGCTGGAAGAACATGGATAACCGCATCAAGGAACTGCAGCTTTCAGAGACTGAAAGAAAAACCGCGCAGAATGCTTTTATCGATCAGCAATCCATCGCGCACCTGGACCGCGAGCGTGTGTACAAGGAATGGAAGGAAAAGTTCGACACCATCAAGATGCAGACCGAGACGTTTGATACGCAGGTTCAGGCGCTCGAAGACATATTGCGTAATGCCAAACGCGCCCAGGAAACATACAACGAACTCAACACCAAACTCGAACGTCGCATCAACGAAGTGACTGAGATGCAGCGTCTCTCCGAGGATCGCCTCCGGCAGGAATGGGTGACCTTCAAAGCCGACGATCAAAAACGCTGGACCGGTTATACACTTTCACAGGATGAGGGGACAAAAGATGTCCGCCGTTCTGTGCAAAAGCTGGAGGAACGCCTCACAGCGCTGGGTGAGTCAGCTCAGACGCTGCAGGACCAGCTGCACCAGACCGCGGATGCCAGCGAACAACAACTGCAGGAGTTGATGAATGTGGCACATGAATGGCTCTCGGCCTACGAGCGGATCATGGGACATGGCAAAGCCACAAAGAAAGTAAAAAGATAATCGTTCTTTCCTCTTTCTTCTTTTCTTCTTTCGTGATCGGGAAAGATGAAAGAGGAAAAGTGAAAGAGGGGAGAGGAAAGATGTTTTATGCATGTTATTGGTACAGCCGGTCATGTTGACCACGGAAAATCCACGTTGATCGCCGCCTTGACAGGGACGCATCCAGACCGTCTCAAGGAGGAACAGAGGCGCGAGATGACGATCGAACTCGGCTTCGGGTGGCTGACTCTTCCAAACGGGGAAGAGATCGGCATTGTGGATGTGCCCGGTCATCGCGACTTCATCGAGAACATGTTATCTGGCATCGGGGGCATCGATGCTGCGCTCCTGGTCATTGCCGCCGATGAAGGCGTCATGCCGCAAACGCGGGAACACCTCGCCATCCTGGATCTATTACAAATCCCCGCGGGGATCATCGTTTTGACGAAAACCGACCTCGCTCCCGACCCCGCCTGGCTGGATCTCGTTGAAACGGACATCCGCGCGGCTGTGAGCGGAACCGTCATGAGAGACGCGCCCATCGTGCGCGTCTCTGCCAAAACCCGGACCGGTCTCGATTCGCTGCTCTCTACTCTCGAATCTCTTTTGCAGCAAAAACCGGCCCGCCTCGATCTCAATCGCCCGCGCCTGCCGATCGACCGCGTCTTCAGCATGAGCGGCTTCGGCACCATCGTCACCGGGACGCTGCTCGACGGTCATCTGGCGCTCGGCGATGAAGTGGAGATCGTCCCGTCCGGGCAGAGAGGCCGCGTGCGCGGGCTGCAAACACATAAGAAGAAAGAGGAAAGAACCGTGCCGGGCTCGCGAACTGCCATAAATATTTCAGGCGTCGATACAGAATCCATCCAGCGCGGTGAAGTGGTCATCCATCCAAAACAATATCAACCGACGCGCAGAGTCGATGCGCGCTTCCGTTTGCTCAAGGACGTTTCATCGGCACTCAAACATAATAGCGAGGTGAAATTTTTCGTCGGCGCGAGCGAGACCATTGCGATCCTGCGCCTGCTCGGAGCGGAAGAACTCAACCCGGGCGAAGAAGGCTGGGTCCAGCTCGAATTGCGCGACCCCGTTGTGACCGTGCGCGGCGACAGGTACATCCTGCGGCGCCCCTCGCCCAGTGAAACGCTGGGGGGCGGCGTCATCGTCGATCACCAGCCCAAGGGCCGGCACAAACGCTTCGATAAGAAAATCCTGCAATCCCTTGAATCTCTGATCCAGGGCACGCCTGCCGATGTATTGTTCGAAGCCGCCCTGGCTTTGCATATCGCCAGCGTCAAGGAAATCGTTGCCCGCTCACGGCTGGAAGCAGAGAATGCTGAAACCGCGTTGAAGGAATTGCTGGAGGCGGGTTCATTGATGCCCCTTGAAGAAGACGCGCCGGCCATCGGGAGCGATTTGCTGGTGATCGCCCTGCCGCATTGGAACGCATTGCAGGGCAAAACCCTGCAAATCGTCGAGGCTTATCACCAAAATTATCCGCTGCGACGCGGCATCCCGCGCGAAGAACTCAAAAGCCGGCTCAAGCTCTCGCCGCAGGCATTCAATGCTGTTATCAGAAGACTGCTTGCGGATCACCGGCTGACGGATCACTCCACCCTGCTCGCGCAGCCCGAACATGAGATCGCGTTCGACAGCAGCCAGCAGGCCAGGGTCCGGGTACTGATGCGAAAATTCGAACAGAATCCATTTAGTCCGCCCAGCGTCAAGGAATGTGAAGCCGAGGTCGGAGCAGAACTCCTGAATGCACTGATCGAATTGAATGAGTTAATTACAGTTTCGTTGGATGTCATTTTCCGCCGGCACGACTATGATTTAATGGTGGACAGGATCGAAAAAGAGATCCGGCAGAGAGGCAGCCTCACGCTGGCGGAGACGCGTACGCTTTTCGATACCAGCCGCAAATATGCACAGGCGCTGCTCGAGCACCTCGATGCAATCGGGTTCACGATGCGGGATGGAGATTTCAGAAGACTGAGAAAGAAATGACCGCAGTCCGGTCTGTGTATCGAAAGTGGAATAAAAGAAGACCAGGAACAACAAACGATCTTCCTGTTTGTGACAACAGGATTGGCTTGACCCTCGTCAAAAGGATCATCGCAGTCTATGGCGGGCACATTTGGGTAGATCGGGGCTGGGAGGGGAGCAACGTTTACCTTCACACTGCCCAAAATGTCTCAAAGAGAGTAAGATTACAGCAAGGAGAGAACATGTGTGGACGATTTACGCTGACAATTGATCCTGCAGAAGCACAGGAAATCTTTACTGCTTATACCTTTCCGGAAAAATTTGCCCCACGCTTTAATATTGCGCCCACGCAGCCCGTTCTTGTGATCCCAAATGACGATCAGAATACAGCCGATTTTTTCGTCTGGGGCCTGATTCCCATGTGGGCAAAAGATCCAGGCATTGGCAACCGGCTGATCAACGCCCGCGGTGAAACGCTTGCAGAGAAACCGGCTTTTCGTGGCAGTCTCAAATACAAACGCTGTCTTATCCTTGCGGATGGTTTCTATGAATGGAAAGGCGCCCCGGGCCGAAAAACCAAGACTCCTTTTTTTATCCATATGAAGGATCGCAAACCTTTCGCGTTCGCGGGCCTTTGGGATTCATGGAACAGTCCCGATGGCGCACAGGTGAAATCATGCGCGATCATCACCACTACACCTAACGAACTCATGACCATCATTCACAACCGCATGCCCGCGATCCTCCACCCGCGCGATTACGCCAAATGGCTGGACCCCTCGCCTCAGACTCCCGATCAGCTGAAACCGTTGATCAAGCCCTTCCCCGCCGAGATGATGAACGCGTATCCGGTCAGTACACTGGTGAATACGCCCGCGAACGACACTCCGGAACTGGTCCTCCCCGCTAAATAAACAATGCCAGGAATCCGCTTGTCAATTGCCCAGCGCTTCCCCGCGCTGGCTTCACGCGACTTTACTCTTTTTCTGACCGGACAAATTGTCTCGGTCATTGGCACCTGGATGCAAAACACAGCCCAGCCGTATCTGGCGTACCGCATCTCTGGCCGCCCGCTCGACCTGGGCTTGATCGGTTTCGCAGCCACCCTGCCGACGCTGCTTCTGGCATTACCGGCCGGCGTCCTGGTCGAACGCTGGGATAAACGCAGGACGGTGATCATCTTTCAAGCCATTATGTCGCTGCAGGCGTTCGGTCTGGCTGCCCTGACACTTACAGGACATGTCCAAATCTGGCATATCGGTGTCCTGGCGCTGATCTTTGGAGCAGCCAGCGCGGTGGAAATCACAGCCCGGCAAGCCATGTTGATCGAACTGGCTGGGCGTGAAGCCCTTCCCAGCGCGATCGCGCTGCAAACAACAGCCTTCAACGTGGGACGTGTCATTGGTCCGCTGACAGCCTCCTGGCTGCTCACTACCACAGGCACGGAAGGCAGTGTCTTCCTGGCAAATGGGGTCAGCTTCCTGTTTGTGATTGCGGGATTGTTCATTGCACAGACGCGTTATAAGGTCCCGCGTGAAGTCGACGCGGGGAAAAGCCTGGGTCTGGAATTTCGCGAGGGGTTGGCGTATATCCGCAGGAACACATTGGTCGCATCTATTATTTTGATGGCGGCCCTGGTTGGATTCTTTGGATTCCCGCTTTCCCAACAAATTCCCGCCCTGGCGCGTGATGTGCTCAAAATGACCAGTGATACCGAAGCCATCGTAGCAACCCGTACCAGTTACTTATACGCCGCACAGGGAGCTGGCGCAATGACGGCAGCATTCCTGGCCGCCTATCTGAGTTCAGCGCGCAATAAGGGTTTCATGCTTTCGCTTGGTCAGGTTGCCCTCATCCTGCCCTTGATCCTGCTTGGAACGGTGCCCACATTACACATTTCACTGGTTTTACTGGTCTTCATTGGCTGGGGCACGGTCACGCAGTTGGTCGCAATGAATACCCTGATCCAGGTAAACGTTCCCAACGGACTGCGCGGCCGCGTATTCAGTGTCTTTTTATGGGCACTCCAGGGCGTGGCCCCGTTTGGGAGTCTGCTCATCGGCTGGCTGGCTCAAAACTGGGGCGTGCCGCTTGCTGCGCTCGTTGGCGGCATTATCTCGCTGGTAACGGTTGGCAGTTTGCATCTTCTCAACCCGCTCGTACACCGCGCGCAGGCTTAATGTCAGGTTAACGTCGCGCAGCGCGGGTTGACGCTTAATTTTTGCTCATGTTATGATGTTTTGTTTGGAGAACCAAATTAATGGACAACAACCCCTCAAAGAAGAACGATGAAGCTCCTGGCTTTTTTCCCCGTCTTTTAAACACGTTAGTCGGTATCGGTTTAGGGGAATCCATGCTGCGCGCGGGCACCACGTTACTTTCCGTTATCCTGCTCGTCACGGTGATCTGGCTGCTGAGGTTGTTCTATGCACAAACACCAGCCGTCGAAGAGGCTGCCAACACCCTGCCAACAGGACCCACAGCTCCCGTCCCGCAGGTCGAAGGGTTTGCCTCACAAAGCGACGTAGTCTTTGGCGGAATCCCGCGTTTGGCGCAGGTGCACACGAACATCCCTTCGCGTCCCCGGCAGGACCTGGTCAAATATACAGTGGTCGAGGGCGATACACTGTTCGGGATCGCTGAGAAATTTGGTTTGAAACCTGAAACAGTCCTATGGGGCAATTACTCGGTTTTGCTTGATGATCCACATTCACTGACACCCGGGCAGGAATTAATTATTCTTCCTTCCGATGGCATCTATTGGGAATGGACCAAAGAAAATAAGGGCGGCTTGATCGCCTTCGCAGAATATTTTGGCGCAAAGCCTGAAGACATCGTCAATGCTCCGGCAAACAACATCGATCCAGCGACGATTGATCTTGCCAATCCCAATATCCCAGACGGAACCTGGCTCTTTGTTCCCGGCGGTAAGCGCGAGCTAACCACCTGGTATGCACCACTGGGCGTGACGCGCGAGAATCCAGCCGCGGCGCGGGTGATGGGCCCCGGCGCCTGTGATCCGGTCAGCGGTGGGGCGGTCGGCTATGGCACGTTTGTTTGGCCAGCCAACAAACACTATCTATCTGGGTTTGACTACAACGCTAACATACACCGCGGCATCGATATTGCTGGCAACACCGGCGAAGCTGTGTATGCAACGGACGCGGGCGTGGTGGTTTATGCGGGCTGGAACAATTACGGTTATGGAAATATGATCATGGTCGACCATGGCAACAACTTCCAGTCCTTGTATGCCCACTTAAGCGGGATCAACGTCGGGTGTGGCCAGAGCGTGGGCCAGGGTGAGCTGATCGGCGCCTTCGGCAACACCGGGCGTTCCAGCGGCTCGCACTTGCACTTCGAGATTCGGTCACTCTCATCCTGGGTCAATCCCTGGGACGTTTTGCCGCCGCCCTAAGCACATAGACAGGTACACAGGTATCCAAGTATACAAGCGGCGGACTACTTGTCAAAGCAGAATGCCTATACTATAATCTGCGTCACCCCGGGCGCGTAGCTCAGCTGGTTAGAGCGCACGGTTCACATCCGTGAGGTTCGTGGGTTCGAGCCCCTCCGCGCCCACACACAATAACGAGCCATATGGCTCGTTATGTCTTAATTTTGACATTTCTGTTTTATAATCTCATCCTATGCCCACACGAACCAACAAAGCCTGGCTCTCAGACCTGGCAACCCCGGGTCCAGCGCGCGAAGCCGCACTCGAAGATTTGCGGGAGGTCATCCACAAAGGGTTACCGTACGCGCTTTCGCGCTGGCTTTCTCCTGACCAGCCCCAGTTCAATTCCCTTGTCGAGGAAGTGACACAGGAAACCCTCCTGCGCGTCCTCGACCAGTTGAACACGTTCGAGGGCCGCAGCCAGTTCACGACCTGGGTTCACAAGATCGCTGTGCGGATTGCCCTCACGGAACTGCGCCGCAAACGCTGGCGCGATTCGTCCCTGGATGAGCTCACGGAAAACGAAGACGTTCCTCCGCCCCCCGGCTTGCTGGCTGACCCCCAGGCCGGACCCGAGACCTCCGCCGAGCGCGCCGACATGCTGGCACGCGTCAGCCGCATCATCGAGGAGGAGCTGACCGACCGTCAGCGCCAGGCGCTCCTCCTGCTCGGCGTTCAGGATATGCCCATGGAAGATGCGGCGCGCAAACTCAAGACCAACCGCAACGCCCTGTACAAACTGCTGCACGATGCCCGCCTGCGATTGAGAAGACGGCTCTCCATGGAAGATATCTCACCTTACGAAGTCCTGACTCTTTTCGAGCAAAAGTAAGATTAGCAACACGCCAAACATCAAAACAACGACTATGAACATTCGAGCCATCATTCAAAAAATCAAGAAGAGTTTCAATCCGCATGAAGAACTTTCCAACGAGGCGGTCCTGGGTTTCCTGCATGTGCTCGAAAGCGTACAGGAAGAGGGGTGCTCCTGCGACGAGGTCTTTACAAAGATCGACGAGTACGTGGAAAGAGAAGTGGACAAAAAGGATGCGGAGGATTTGATGCCGCTCGTCCGTGAACACCTGGATCTCTGTCCGGACTGCTGCGAAGAATACGAGGCGCTTCTGGACGTCCTCGAGAAAACAAGCAAGGATCAAAAATGACGGGCGCCTGCCTGTCTTTTTTATAGATTTGCTGGGCAGCTATTCATGCGCGAATGATTTTTCCCCGGCGCGGATCGGGACCCTCAACCGGTTCTCCGCAGGCGTAATCGGGCAGGACCACATCTCGTTGTAGGCGCAGTAGGGGTTGTACGCCAGGTTGAAATCCACAAGGAAACGATTGCCATACAGTTCCTCAGGCTCCAGGTAGCGCCCGGCCGGGTAGGTTTCCTTTCCGGCAAGCGCATCGACAAACGGCAGGAAATACCCATTCTCATTTTGATAAATTGTCAGCTCGGCTTCCTGGCCCTCCACCTGGAACTTGAAGCGGGAGTGACGCACATAGGTTTGCACGCCTCCGGTCGAGGTCTGCATCTGAATGGGCGGCTGGTCAAACAGTTTCTCGACCTGCACTTCGAGTCGCAGCGCTTCATTCTCGGGGAAATACTGCAAACCTTCGAAGCTGCGTTTCTGTTCAGGCGTTAACGGACTCTGCGGATGATCCCGAAAAAATCCATCTTTTTCTGCGCGAAAATCGATCAGTTCACTCATAAAATCTCCACGAAGGCTTATCCACCTCCAATTGGTCCTATTCCTAGATAGAGGAGGGACAAGAATTCTTACACGAGACCGCGATAACTTCAAAAGACCAGCGTCCCCTTGCGAATTCCCTTATCTTATGCTATTGTTATCCAAAGAAAAACCGCATATGGCACCGCCCGAAAAAACTGTTTTGATCATCGAAGACGAAGCTGATGCTGCTGAACTGTTCGCCGAAATGATGCGGGTCAGCGGCTTCCGCGTATTAAAAACGTCCTCCAGCATACCCGCCATTGCTATGATGAACGCCGAAAAACCGGATATCATCCTGCTTGATATCATGATGCCCGATGTCTCCGGTCTCGATATTCTGCGGCAAATGCGCCGTGACCCCACGCTTGCCAATATCCCGGTCATCGTTGTCACTGCCAAGAGCATGCCGGCCGATATCAAAAACGGCATGGAGGCTGGCGCCTCCACCTACCTGACCAAGCCCGTTGGCTTCCTCGAGTTGAAAGAAGCGGTGGAACACGCACTCGGGGGTCCGTCCCCAGCGATTTGAACAGATGAACCTTCTGCGCGCCTTCATTGCAGTTGAAATTCCCCTTGCGATTCGGCAAGCCGTTTGCAGCGCTACAGCTGAGCTGCAGAAAGAACTCAGCACGCTGATTCGCTGGGTCCCCATGGAAAACATGCATTTGACGTTAAAGTTTTTGGGAGATGTTTCCCCCTCGAACGTGGATATGCTGACCCAGATGATCCGCGCCGAAGCGGACCTCTTCGACTGCTTCGAGCTCCAGCTGAACGGACTCGGCTCTTTCCCCAGCCCGAAGCGGCCGCGCGTCATCTATATCGGAATCCAGGCCCCGGCCGTGCTGAGCGCACTTCACCGCGGGATCGAGGCCGCCTCCCGGCGGCTGGGCTACGAATCGGAAGAACGCGACTTCTCGCCACATCTGACGATCGGACGCGTCAAACAAAATATCACGGCGACCGAACAGCAGACCATTCGCCGCGCCCTGGAAGGGACAAAGATTGACTCACTCGGCACAACCAGAGTAGACTCGCTGCACTTGTACAAAAGCGACTTGCAGCCCACCGGCTCCGTTTATACGCGCTTGCATTCGGCATCATTGAAAAAGTCGTAAGCTTTCATGAGGTGATATCTGAACGCACTCGAACTTGCACATAAAATCGTCGCCGCCCTGGAGGACAAAAAGGGCGAGGACATCCTGCTTCTCGACATCAAGGACATTGCATCGTTTACTGATTATTTCGTCATCTGCAACGGCACCAGCGACCGCATGCTCGACGCGCTCGCCAAGGCTGTGCTCGAGTCCACCAGGAAGGATTACAGGAAAAAGGGCCGCGTCGAAGGACAGTCACAGGAAGGCTGGCTCGTTCTCGACTACGGGGATGTCGTCGTACATCTCTTCTCACCTGACCAGCGTACGTATTATGACCTGGAAGAGTTATGGAGTGACGGGAAAGTACTGCTACGAGTGCAGTGAACTCCAATGATATACGCCAACAATGGAGACGACAATGAACAAACAGCAGGCAACAGATTTTGTGATCCGCGAGCTCGGCAAGCATCACCAGCGCAACGACATTATTCAGAAGCTTTGTGAAATAAGCGGGATCAATTGGAACGCCGCGGAGAAGTTTGTCCAGCAGGTGGAGGCGGAGAACACAGGTGCAATTGCAATGCGACAAAGCCCCCTGATCACTCTCATCGGCATGGGTACCGCGCTTGCCGGGCTTGCTCTGATGATCTGGATTGCGACTGAGACCCTGCAGGGATATATCATATTTTTCCTCAGTTTCCCGGTCCCTTACCTGGGGAACCTCGTCTATTTCTTTACGGGATTGGCGATGATGCTCGGTGGGCTTTGGGGTATGTGGGGCACCATCCTCAAAATTTGGAACAGCTGATTTTGCGACCAGCGGTTCAGAAAACTCGAGGCAAGCGGAAATGAACCATCCCGCAGATTTTTGCGTCTGCGGGATGGTCTACTTCTTTCCTCTTTCTTCTTACTTCACTGACGTTACGCAGACAAAGCACCTTCACCACAGAGAGCACACACCTGCCCCGGGTGCAGGTGCCGGGGGAGTCCACGGAGATTTTTTAAGGGTTTTCTCTGTGTTCTCAGTGCTCTTCGTGGTGAAACTGCGTAAGGTGAGTTACTTCAATTATTTTTCAAAAATCCACTCATCTATTTCACGATTCCAATTCACGAGTTCTTCGGGTTTGAACCATAAAGCGACTTCACTCGCACCGTTCTCCACGCTATCCGAGGCATGGGTGAGATTCCGCCCCACTTCGAGGGCAAAGTCATGTCGCAGCGAACCCGGCGCGGCTTCGGTCGGACGGGTCGAGCCCATCGTCTGGCGGATCGCGGCGATCGCATTCGGTCCTTCCCAGACCATCGCCATGACAGGCGCAGAGGTAATATAAGAAATCAATCCTTCATAAAACGCTTTGCCTTTATGGATGGCATAATGCGTTTCCGCCAGCTGCTTGCTGACCTGGATGAACTTCGCGGCAACCAGACGAAGTCCGCGGCGTTCGAGACGTGCAATCACTTCTCCAATCAAGGCGCGTTGTACGCCATCGGGTTTCACTAAGACGAGCGATCTTTCCACAGATTTCCTCCGGATTTTCAGTTTTACAAATCTTTAAACACGAAGGGCACGAAGTTCACAAAGCTTTTGGACTTTTATCTTCGCGCCCGTTGTGTCATTTCGACTCACCTGCATGATTTGCTTGGCAAATCACACGCAGGTGCAAGTGTCTCAATGCAAGCCTTTGTGTTTAAGAAGAGTTACCTGAGCAATTCTTCTGCTTTTGTATAGGAGTCCAGAGCGTCCTGCAAACGGTTGGCACGCATATATGCATCGCCCAGCGACTGCCAGATACTCACTTCCACAGGATAACGATACAGCGCCTCACGCAGGTCATAAATGACATCCTCGAGGAAGCGCGCCTTCCTGATAAGCTTGCTGTAGTTTTCCAGCGCGCCGGGGATGTTGCTGCGCGTCAATTCATTACGTGCCTGCGCAAGGACCGGGTCGAGAGACGTCGACGGTTCGGGCACCCTGCGAACCGCTGGTTCTTTAGCAGGAGGAGCAGGCTCTTGCGGAGGTTCCGCGGCAGCTTCGACAGGCGCTGGCGGGGGAGGTGGAGTGACCATCTCAGAAGCGCCCGGTGCGGGCTCAGATTGTCTGGTTTCCACGGGCTGCCAATCATCCGCGCGCGTCGGTTCGATTTTGGTCGGCTCCGCCACCACTTCACCGGTTTCATCGCGCAGCCATACTGGCAGACCTTCCTCAGAGGTGGTTGCAGCCTTTTGAGCCTCTTCCTTATCCAGGTCGCGCAGCCAGCCTGGCAAACCTCCTGTTTCCGCTTTTGGAACATCCTGGGTGCCAGGCTGTTCCTCTTCAACCGCCTGGGGCAAAGCGCCAGGGATGGCTTCATCCGCCGGAGGCGCCTGTTCCGCCTCGATATTTTGCATCCATGTCGGCATCTCATCGGCTGGCGCGGTCTCAGCGGGCGGCGCTGCAGCCGCCTCTTCGGGCTCATCCAGGCTCTTCAGCCAGGCTGCGGTGTCCTCGATGGAGGAAACTTTGGCTTCCGCCGCAGCCTCTTCCTGATCGAGGCTGCGCAGCCACGCCGCTGTGTCCTCCCGCGCGGGAGGCTGTTCGGGGCCGATCTCCTTGGCTTGTTTGACCCACTCCGGTTCCTCTTCAAGGCGTTCCTCCGGCTTGGTCAGCAGACCTTCGGTCGCGCCTTGTTTCGCAGCAAGGTTTTCGAGCCATGCGAATGAATCGTCACGTTCCTGTTCCGTCTTACCAAGTTCCTCAAGCTTTGCCGCCGGTTCGGCAACAGGTGGCTGTTCCACAGGAGCCTGTTCAGGTGTTATTTCCCCGGGTTGTTCACTCAGACTCTTGGCTTGCTGAACCCACTCCGGTTCTTTCTCCAGGCGTTCATCCGCTTGGGTCAGTAAACCTTCGGTTGCACCCTGTTTGGCAGCGAGGCCCTCCAGCCATGTAAAGGAATCATCACGTTCCTGTTCGCTTTTACCAAGTTCTTCGAGATTTCCAACAGGCTGCGCAGCAGGAGGTCCACCCACGGGTTGACCCGTGTCTGTACCTTTGACCTGCTTGATCCAATCAGGTTCTTCCTGTAAACGCTCCTCCGGCTTGGTCAGCAAACCTTCGGTTGCGCCCTGCTTCGCGGCAAGATTTTCAAGCCACGCGAACGAATCATCCTGTTCCTCGCCGCTCTTCCCGAGAGATTCCACTGCCGGAGCTGCAGGGCCGGCAGAAGGAGTGGCCTGCTCCGTCTCTTTCGTCAATTCATTGAGGAAATCAAATTCGCCGGCGGAGGGCGCAGCATCTTCGGCGGGCTGGTTTTCGAATTCCTTGCGAAAATTAGATTCATCACTGGGAGATTCCGCGGTTGCGGGCTGCTCGCTGCTCAACTGACTCAGCCAATCCGATTCTCCACCCGCTGCGGCAGAAGGAGCTGCTTCTGTTTCACTGGCAAATGATTTAAGCCAATCCGGCTGCTCTTCCGAGGCGCTGGAAGCGGGCTGTTCGGAGACGCCAAACTCTTTTAGCCAGTCAGGCTGATCTTCTGCTGGTTGCGCCGCGGCTGCCGGTTGATCGGCTGATTCACTGGGAGAGGGAACCGGCAGGGCGCTTGTACCGATCTTGTTGATCCAATCAGGCAGTTCCTCTTCCTCTGCGGGAGTTTCCGCAGGCTGTGGAGGAGCCATCGCTTTGACCCAGTCCGGCAGGTCGCCCTGTTCAATGGGCTGTTCCGCCGCAGCCGGTTCATGCTCCGCGTCTGCAAAGACTGATTTACTTTCGTCAAACGCGCCGGTGGATTGGCCCCATCCCGCCTCCCGCAGAAAGTCAGGGATTTCGTCTGCGGGCCCGGCAGAGGGTGCGGCTGCATCGAAAGCGGGAACAGGCCCGGGCGGAGTCTGATCGAGAGGCGCCGTCTGAGGCGGCACCGGAGCTTCACTACTTGTGCCTTTGAGCCAATCCGGCTGCTCATCCGGGCGCTGGCTGCTTTCCAGGGCAATCGCCTGCGTCGCTTCCCAATCGGTCTGCATGCCAACAGGCTGGCCATTCCAATCCAAACGCTCCAGAGTGACCGCCATATTGGGCACTTCATCGGATAAAAATACCGAGCTCGTGACCTGTGCCGCGTAGGGATCAAGCTCCACAACACGCTGACGGTACGTCTGCACACTTTCCGGGTGGTCCACGCTCAGGATTTCCACGAGGACGCGATTGGCATCCAGGCAATAAGGATTGCTGCGCAGCACGGCAGAAGCGATCTCGGCCGCGTCGTTTTTTAGTCCGCTCTTGTAATAGGCGCGCGCCAGCAATACCTGCATATCCGTGCGGCCCGGGTCTTCCTTCAGAACGCCCTTGATCTCAGAGATCGCCTGCGGATACAGTTCTCCCTGCACGTACATCTGCGCCAGGGCGCCGCGCGTCATCCGGATGCGGGGAGGCTGCACACCTTCACGGCGGCCGTAGAGGCGCTGCAATTCACTCTGGATCGCGGCATTCGACGGCTGCGTTTCGAAGGCGCGTTCCATGTGCCAGATCGCCTCATCCACTTTATTCTCTTCATCGCGGATAATGCTCATACCGACATTCGCCACAAAATCGCTGGGAGCAGCTACAAGGACGCGCGCAAAAATATCCACCGCATCAGGATAGCGCTTGTACTCAAGGTATGCTTTACCAAGCAGACGATAGGTTTCGAGATGTTTGGGAAACGTTTTGAGAATATGCCTGCAATGAGCAACCGCTTCGTCGAGTTGACCCCGGTCGATCATTGCTTCGATTTCCTGGTTATAGACCCGCAGGGATACTTTGGCCATGAAGTTGTCTGCTCCTGTATTAAGTATGCCCCATTCTGAAAATTAACGCAAGCCTACGGGTACTATATCGTGCAATTTACTCGTAAAACAGGGGAAGCCGTTCCACCGGATTTTCGCTGAAAACATGTGCGGAGAGGACCGCCTCACGGGCACTTGCCAGTGTTTCTTTGCTGTTGGCGTGGATCGTGAACAGCGGTCCCCCCTTTTCAACCTGATCGCCCACTTTGCGATGGATGAGGAAGCCCACGGCATGATCGACGGGATCGGATTTACGGGCGCGCCCCGCGCCCAGGACGACCGCCGCCTCTCCGACGGTCCGCGCCTGGACCTGTGCCAGATAGCCGCCCCGCGGCGACTTCACCACCTCGACATACTCCGCGCGCGGGAACCTGGAGGGGTCATCCACGTAGGAGATGTCGCCTCCCTGCGCCTCGACCAGGACGCGGAATTTCTCGAAGGCGGACCCGTCCGCAATGGATTTTTCCGCCATTGTACGCGCCTCGGACAAGTCCTGGGCGCGCTTTCCCAGCACCAGCATGTGTGCGCTGACATGCAGGCAGTGTTCCAGGAAATCCTGGGGACCATTATCCTGCAGCGTTTCAATCGCTTCCACGACTTCCAGTGAATTACCGACCGCGTTTCCAAGCGGCTGGTTCATGTCAGAAAGCAGCGCCACAACCTTACGACCGGCCAATTGACCAATGTCCACCATCCGATCCGCAAGCTGGCGCGCCTCCTCGAGGGTCTCCATGAACGCGCCGAGACCCGTCTTGACATCGAGCAGGATCGCCTGCGCGCCCGCGGCTAATTTCTTGCACATGATCGAGGAGGCGATCAACGGGATGGACTGAACCGTCCCGGTCACATCGCGCAGGGCGTACAGCTTTCCGTCGGCGGGCGCGAGGTCGAGGGATTGACCCGTCAGGACGATGCCCTTCTCTTTGAGCTGGTGTTTGAATTCTTCCGTAGTGAGATCGCAGCGATAACCTGGAATGGATTCTAGTTTGTCGAGCGTGCCGCCGCTGAAGCCCAGTCCCCGCCCGGACATCTTGCCGACCGGCAAGCCGCAGGCTGCGACGATTGGGAGCACAGCCAAACTTGTCTTATCCCCCACTCCGCCGGAGGAATGTTTGTCGACCGCCAGATCGACCACATCGCTGAGATCGAGCATGTGACCGGAATTTGCCATCGCGAGCGTCAAGTCGGTGGTCTCGCGCGGCGTCATTCCATTCAATACGATTGCCATGAGAAGTGCAGAAGCCTGATAATCAGCCACTTCCCCCGAAATAAAACTTTTGATAAAGAACTCGATCTCGGCAAGAGACAACTCTTGTTTATCGCGTTTCTTGCTAATAATATCCACAGCGCGCATGGGAATCTCCTTATGAGAATCTGCGCGTTTATTTTATCCCACTTTGGATGTAACACTGTCAGGGTAGTCTATTCAACTTTCACTAACTTATATCCGTCTTTTGAATCCTGCACGATCCAGCCCAGTGCCGCGATTTCGTCGCGCAATCTATCCGATTCCGCCCAGTTCTTATTGGCACGCGCAGCCGCGCGCTGCCTCACCAGCGCCATGACTTCATCCGAAGGATGGTCATCTTCGAGCGGCGGAGCATTCAGGCACATTTCCCAAACCGATGCGGGAATATCTTTCTCAACGGGATCAGAGATGCGAAACTCGCCCAACTCGTTGAGCGGGAACTTCGAGCCCGAGGGATACATCTCCGGATCGCATTCCCGCACCAGGGATATAGAGCTGACTCCGCTCACTTCGCACAAACCCGATTCAAGGTCGATGATCAGACCCGTATGTTCGTCAAGCCCGACCGTCTGGTTCTCCGCGGGGAGCAGGTCACACCATTCGGCGAAGCGCTCCATCCCCATGAAACAGCGGCTGGTGTCGAGGTCGGCGCCGCCATCGGCATTATTCCAGTGGGGGATGAAAGAGACATGCAGGCCGAAGTCGGCAAAGAGATTCAATCCATCGACGGCATGGACGTCCTGCCCAACCTTGTAGATCTCGTAAACGGGCAGGGCATGGGCGCCGACGGAAATCGTCGCGGCGGAGGCAAACACAAGCGTCGCGCCGAGGCGATGCCGCGCCCGGACGATATCCCAGGCAAGCGTATCTTTCAAATGCCGGATCGCATACGTGGGGCTGCCCGGACCCATGAAGATCATATTGGCATACAGCAGCGGCTTGACGATCTCCAGGTCATCGGGGCTGTAAGCGGAATTCTTTTTGCGGGCCGGGATCACGTCCACGATCGGTTTGTAGTTTTGCAGGCGCGTCTGCATGAAATCGCCGACACGCCCGACAACCTGCGCAGAATTCAATTCGAAGCCGGCCGGGGTTTCCATCAGCGCAATGCGGAGAGGTCCGTTGATATTGCGGGCAAGCGTTTCAAAAATACGACCTCCCGCGAGCGAAGTCTCACCAGAGCCAAGAAATGCAATTTGTCCGAGTGGCATGTCAGTTTCCAGTAAGCAGTAGTCAGTAATCAGTAATCAGTGGTCAGTCATCCGTTGGACGCGGCGTTGAGTTCATCTATTACCTGAAGGAATTCCTCATTGGAAGGGATATCAGACATCGACCTGCCATAATGTGCAAAGCGGACATAACCATCGGCATCGATGACACAATTCAAAGGCATGCGCCCCAACTTAAAGAGATTCACTTCCTGCCGGTAGGTTCTCGCCACCGAATGGTCCGGGTCAGGCAAGCCGATGAACGGGATTCTTTCCCTCGTCCAGTACTCCTGAAAGCTCGAAAGCGAATCGGGACCCACAGCCAGAATTTCGGCGCCGCGATGCTGGAACTCTTCATATCCATCCCGGAGGCGCGCCAACTGCGCACGGCAATACGGTCACATAAAGCCGCGCAGAAACGCAAGCACGACCGGCTTGCCGCGAAAATCAGATAGCCGAACAGAATTGCCTTGAAGGTCTTCCCGTTCAAAGTCAGGAGCAACTTCCCCCGGCGTAATTAATTTACTCATCTTGAACCAGCTTCTGTGCCTTTGTCCAAATCTCATCGAACATCTTTGCCGTCAGCCTGCCTGTCGATGTGTTTTGCTGGCTGGGATGATAGGAACACAGCAGCCAGTGTTCAGTATCCAGTAAATCAGTGTTCAGGGGGTCAGCGTCGCCGTGGCGCCGTGGCGACATGTTCAGCCTGTAGAGGGCGCCATGTGCAAACTTGAACTCGGAATTGCGAATGGAATAGAGCTTTAGAATTCTTTCAAAAGCAATCCTACCCAAACATATGATCACTTTGGGCTTCAGGATTTCAAGGTCACGCTCGAGATAGGGCTGACAATTATTTAACTCCTCAGGTGTGGGTTTATTGTCGGGAGGGACACAGCGAGCTGAGGCGGCAATGTACAGATCTTTCAGCATGAGACCATCGTTCCTTGACTCGGCCGTCGGCTGGTTCGCGAACCCGCGCCGGTATAACGCCGGATACAAGAACCTGCCCGAGGCGTCGCCTGTAAAATTGCGCCCTGTCCGATTGGCACCATGTGCCCCGGGCGCAAGTCCCACAACCAGCACGCGTGCACTCGAGTCGCCGAATCCCGGCACCGGTTTGCCCCAGTAGTCCTGATCCTGGTAGGCCTTGCGCTTGAGGCGCGCCACTTCCTCGCGCCAGGCAACGAGACGAGGGCACTTGCGGCAGGAAATGATTTCCCGATTGAGTTTATCAAGTTGAGATTTACGGTTTTTAGCTGTCATGTGTTTCAATATCAGGTATCAGGTCCTTTGTAATTGTACCTGACACCTCGCACCTGATGCCTGACACTAAAGAATGAGCATCGCATCCCCAAATGAATAAAAGCGATAACCTTCCTGGATGGCAATTTCGTATGTTTCCAGAATCTTTTCCCGCCCGGCGAAGGCACTGACCAGCATCAGCAGTGTCGACCTCGGCAAGTGGAAATTCGTGATCATGGCATCGACGATGTTGAACTGGTACCCGGGAAGGATGAAGAGGGAAGTATGACCAACGAAAGGCGAGAGCCGATTTGCGATTTGCGATTTGCGATTTGCGATTGCCGCCGATTCCAACGTTCTCACCGAGGTTGTACCAACCGCGACAACCCTCCCACCCGCCCGCTTTGTCTGGTTGATCAAATCCGCTGTTTCCTGAGGCAGCTCGCACCATTCGGTATGGATGACGTGCTCTTCGGGATTCGCCTCCGTCACCGGCGCGAAGGTATCCAAGCCGACGTGCAGCGTGACGTAAGTAATCTTTACTCCCTTTGCCTGTAACTCCTCCAATAAGCGCGGCGTGAAATGGAATCCGGCGGTCGGCGCGGCAGCCGAACCCGGCTCACGCGCGTAGACCGTCTGATAGCGTTCCGGGTCGTTCAGCTTCTCGTGAATATATGGCGGCAGCGGGACATTCCCCACGCTGGAAAAATACGGTTCGATGGGTTCCGAAAATTTGATGAGGCGTTCCGAACCAGCGAGTATTTCAACGATCTCTGCGTCGGGTCCATTCTCTATCCGCACCAATTTGCCTACACGCAGACCCTTCCCGCCCACCAGCGCCTCCCAGGTCCGCTCGTCGCGGCGGCGCAGGAGCAGCAGTTCCACGCGCCCACCCGTTTCTTTGCGGGCATAGATCCGCGCCGGGATGACGCGCGTTTGATTCAGCACAAGAAAATCCCCCGCACGCAGATAGTCACCGACATCGCGGAAGATACGATGTTCCAATTCGCCCGTGTCGCGGTGCAGGACCAGCAAGCGCGATGAATCGCGCGGCTCAATGGGCATTTGCGCGATGTACGATTCTGGAAGGTCGTAGTCGAAGTCGGATGTTTGCATTTGAATATCGAATGAATTACAGAGTACCGCATAATTCAGTAAACTTGAAGTTAAGATTTTAGCTTACAAAACAGTTAAAAGGTTTACTTATCAATGAGACAAGCGGTAGAATGAAGACGAGCACGCACAACAGATTCGCGGAGGCAGCTATGAAGCTGAATTTTCTCGGGGCGGCGCAAACCGTGACAGGTTCGATGCACCTGATTGAATTGAACGGCTCACGCGTGCTGCTGGATTGCGGATTGTATCAGGGGCGGCGCAAGGAAGCAATCGAAAAGAACCGGAATTTTCCCTTCGATCCCAAAAGTATAGATGCGGTAGTTCTCTCCCACGCGCACATCGACCATTCGGGCAACCTGCCCAACCTGATCAAGCAGGGCTTCGCAGGCCTGATCTATTGTACGCCCGCCACCGCCGACCTGACCGATGTGATGGTGCGCGATTCGGGCCACATCCAGGAGAAGCAGGCGGAGAGCGCCAGCTACCACAACATGAAGCGCGGCGAACCGCCCGTCGATCCCCTGTACACGGAAGAAGACGCCAGGGAAGTCGAGCCGCTCCTGCAGCCGGTCAACTATGACGTCCCGTTCGAACCGGCAAAGGGCGTGACGGCAACCTTTCACGATGCCGGACATATCCTCGGCTCGGCTTCGATTTCGCTCAAACTGCAGGAAAGGGGCTACAGGAAAAACCTCTGGTTTTCAGGGGACATTGGACGGCGGAACCTGCCGATCCTGCGCGATCCCGTTTTACCGGGCGAGGATGTGGACGTCCTGCTGATGGAATCGACCTACGGCGACAAGCCCCACCGCGATCCGGAAGAGGCGTACATCGAAATGCGCGAGGTCATCTGCCGGACGCTGCAACGCGGCGGGAAGGTCATCGTTCCCTCCTTTGCTGTGGGGCGTAC
Source organism: Anaerolineales bacterium (assembly GCA_016932715.1). GTDB lineage: Bacteria > Chloroflexota > Anaerolineae > Anaerolineales > Villigracilaceae > Defluviilinea. The sequence continues at coordinate 16,587 of JAFGCG010000087.1, read as the reverse complement.
CCAGGAACTGGTCTACAACCTGAGCCGCATGTACGCTGAAAACGGATTGCCCGAAGTCCCTGTCTATGTGGATAGTCCGCTGGCAGTAAATGCATCCAATGTGTTCCGCAGGCACAGTGAGTGTTACGACGATGAAATGAAGGAACTTATCCACTCCGGTCACCCGGCGCTGGAATTCAAAAACCTGACCTACATCAACAGCCTGGAAGAGTCGAAGGCGCTGAACGAGCGTACCGACCCGATGATCATCCTCTCTGCTTCGGGCATGGCAGAGGCGGGCCGAGTCGTCTATCACATCCGCTGGGCGATCGAGAATAAGAAGAATACGATCATGATCGTCTCCTGGCAGGCGCCGGATACGCTCGGACGCCGGATCGCAGACCGTGAGAAGTTCATCAGGATCTTTGGCGACACGTACAAAGTGGGCGCCGAGATCGCGACCGTCGGCGGGCTATCCGCTCACGCCGGGCAGGACCTGCTCCTGGAATACGGCTTGCGCGTGAAGAAAAATGCAGAGTATGCCTTCCTCGTCCACGGGGAAGAAAAAGGGGCGCGGCCGCTGATGGAGAAGTTCAAGGAAAATAAAATGAGACAGGTTCATTATCCCCCCATGCACACGAGCATAGAGTTGTAGCCTGATTTTATTTATCCCAATTGAACAGAACAGACATCAAAACGCAGGATCATCTTCTCCAGAAGCGAATAATCACATTCAAAACGATTGTTAACAAAATTGAGAGAACGATCGACGTCACCACCGGGAAATAAAACGATCCATTCTTCCCTTCGATGCGAATGTCGCCAGGCAATCTTCCAAGGGGAATCCCAAACTTCGCAGCAAGATACACTCCCCCACCAATTAGGATCAATACAATTCCACCGATCACTAAAAAACGAGCAAGATTTTCCATTTTCACTTTTCCAGGTCTATGGCGTGATTGCTTCGCCATAGACCTGAATCTCCTTCCACGCGACCCAGGAGGGACTGGCAATCGTCTGGACCCGGATCTGGCTTACATTTTGGAGCGGAATGGCAGGCTTGAAAACCAGCCACTCATTGTCGTTCGTGGAGCCGTTGAACTCGTGAACGGTTTGATACGCGCCGCTGCCTGAAGCGCGGACCTGCAGGCGATGTGTGGTGTTCCCGGCAGGATATTGTGCTACCAGCAAACGAATCTCTGTGATCCGATGACTGCCCTGCAGATCAATTTCAATCCATTGAACGGGACCTTCGCCCGCTCCCCACTGCGTGCCCGAGTTGTCATCCACCGCGTTCTCAGGTGGTTCTGCCGGCAGGCTGCGCGAGGCTGTGACCGGTTTGCCGTATGCCAGATTATCGTTGGGGATTTCGACCACTGCACATGGGTCAGGTTGATTGACCGGCGCGAACAAACCTAACAAATAATTGTCTTCGTCCACGAAACCCCAGGTGCGATCGTTCACACTGGCGTCGGCAGGGTAATAGGTCCAATACAACCAGCCATCAAATCCATATTGACAGGATTCAGCCACCCACTGCGTCAATGCCCGCGCGGCAGAATCAATATCGGAATAAATATGGCGAAATGCGCCGTACTCTCCCAACACAATTGGCTTGGAATCATAGTCAAGCATACCGAAGTGCCGCGCGTGTTCTTCGAGGCTGGCTCCGCCGGGATAGCCGTGAAAATCGAAGAAATCAAGGTCCGATTTTTGCAGCAGAGAAGCTGTTTCCACGTACCAGTCGGGCGCGGCAATCTCCGGGACAAAGAAACCCATCGTGACCAGCGCGGTCGGGTCGTACAGCAGGATCTCTTCCTTCATCTGGGCGATGTAATAGATAATGCCATCGCTGACCATTTGCGTCTTCTGGTCCGGGCTGCTCATGTCATACGAGCCGGTTGTCGTTTCGACAATACCGCTGGTCAGGGAAAGCGGCGGTTGATCGCGGAACATCCACTGCTCGTTGAGGAGCTGCCAGCCTAACACGGCATCGAATGCGGCGTTACGTTCGCTGAGTCCGGTCAGCAGGTCGCACCAGTAGCGGCGGGTGGCGGTAACGGCAGGAGGGCGGAGATAGTAGGAGTTGCGGTACCCGGCAAAGGTCGCGCCGGAACCGGTGTTGGCTTCCTCCGCATAACCGCCCTGGTCCGGCAAATCGTTCGACGTAAAGAGGATATAGATCCCCGTCTCCCGCGCGGCAAACATCATATCCGCGATGTTATCGAGATACGCAGGGTTCAGCCCGACGTTATCGTTATCCCCAATACAACCTGGACCGCGGCTGCACTGATCGAGAAAGACGCGTACCGTGTTGTATCCCAGACTCGCAAGCGTTGCGAAATCTGCGCGCGTGCGCTGCGGGTCATACACTCCAACCTTCAAAGTCAAGTTCGTATGACCGCTTCCCTGTGGGACGAAGACATAATTCACGCCGCGCGGGATGAACCTTTTGTTCGTCTGTTTGTCGTAGAATTCCCCGGTTCCATTTACCTGGCGAATCCCAATACGATGTTCCGCCTGTTCTTGCGGAGCATTTGTCGGCATTCCTGCTACAGGGGTCTGCGTGCTCGAGACCGAATTTGTAAGAGGTGTTGGTGAAGTTTCAGTCTGAGAGGGCTGCAAATTACAGGAGGTGAACATGAACGATAAAAGGATAAATAGCCGTAACGCTAAAACAGAACGATTCATACAGATTCTCCCTACAATAATCTTTGCTGTCCATTCTCATGATATTCCAGCTTCAAATGCTCGTATGCAGATTTGGTGGCGATGCGGCCCTGCGCGGTGCGATCCAGGAAGCCAAGCTGGAGCAGATACGGCTCGACCACATCCATGATCGTGTCCTGCTCCTCGCTGATCGAGGCAGCGATCGTGTTCAAGCCGACCGGTCCGCCGCCGTATTTCTGGATGATCGTCTTGAGCACGCGCCGGTCGATGTCATCGAGACCCAGCGGATCGACCTGCAGCAGGTCGAGCGCTTCTTTGGCGACCCTGGAGGTGATCTTCCCGTCCGCGCGGACCTGAGCGTAGTCGCGCACGCGGCGCAGGAGCCGCAAAGCCACGCGCGGCGTCCCGCGGGCGCGGCGACCGATCTCTTCCACGCCGCCGGGTTCCACTTCGACCTTCAACATGCCTGCCGCGCGCTGGACAATTGCCTTCATTGCCTCCAGGTCATAGTAATCCAGGCGATAGACCGCGCCGAAGCGGGCGCGCAAGGGCGCGGTGACCAGCGCCAGCCGCGTCGTCGCGCCGACCACGGTAAAGTGCGGCAGCTTCAGGCGGATGGAGCGCGCCGAGGGTCCCTTGCCGATCACGATGTCCAGCGCAAAGTCCTCCATGGCAGGATACAGCACCTCTTCCACGGCGCGGCCCAGGCGATGGACTTCGTCAATGAACAGCACGTCGCCGGCGCGCAGGTTGGTCAGGATGGCGGCCAGGTCTCCGGCGCGCTCGATGGCGGGACCGGCCGTCACCTTGACGTTGACGCCCATTTCATTGGCAACGACGTGCGCGAGAGTGGTCTTTCCCAACCCGGGAGGACCGTAAAACAAGACATGATCCAGGGCTTCGCCGCGCTGGCGCGCGGCCGCGATCAAAATGCCAAGATTCTCCTTGACCTGGTTCTGCCCGATCAGGTCGGACAGTTTTTGCGGTCGCAGCGCGTTGTCCACGCGGTCATCGGGTTTCGATTCAGGATCCAAAGGGCGAGCTCGCCTCGAGTTGTTTTGGTCAGTGGTCATCTGTTCTATTATACTGTGTCAAATGTCGTTGCGAGCGCTTTTCGCGAAGCAATCTCCGACTAGTGGGGAATTCCGACTCATCGAAGATTGCACCAGTTATTGCCGCTTCGACTGCGCTCCCTTTGGGATCGCTCCGCTCAGCGCGAAATCTCCTTAAATCGAGCAGGGATGACAACATTCGTCATCCCTGCTACTTTATACACTTTGGCAGTCTGGCGATTTGGTTACAGAAACTACTCGTACGCTAATACCTCCCGGATGGTCAGCCGGGCAGCATTGCGGGCGGGCAAAATACTTGCCAGCGCAGATAAAGCCAGGACCATTCCGAGCCAGATGGCATAACCCATGTACGTGAAAATAATCGGGATCGGCGACTGGAACACTGCCTGACTCACAATGCTCGCAAGCACGTAGGTGAATGGAATGGAAAGGATGATTGCCAACCCAAAGGAGATCATGCCGACGAAAACACCCTCGGCGATGACCGTCCGCATGACAGCGCGGTCGTCGGCGCCAATGGCGCGCATGATTCCGATCTCACGCGTGCGTTCCAGCACGTTCATGCCCATCGTGCCCGTCAGCCCCATCGAACCGACGATCGCGGTCAGGACCGCCATGATGAGCAGGAGCGTGACCAGTATATCCAGGCTTTCCAATGCCTTATCCAGGGAGGCACGTCCCGCTTCCGCCAGGCGCACCTGGTATCCGCGGTCACGTAAGTATTTATCCAGTTCTTCTGCTTTCGCATCCTGGTAATGTCGGTCATGCCTGTCGGTGACCACCCGGTACGAAGCGGAACGATTGACGAGACCATTGATCTCCGCGATATATTCGAAAGGTGCGTATCCTAAAATACCTTCACGATCCATAAATTTGAAGATCCCAACCACCTGCCAGACTTCTTCCCTGCCGTCGATCTTCAGGTTCAGGCTGTCACCCGGTTCCAGGTTTGGATAATACTTGAGCACCCCTTCACTGATCGCCAGACTGCGGACATCGTCGACGCGCAGCCAGCGACCTGACACCATCATCGGATCGACCAGCCGACTATCGGTGGGGGGAGCCAGCAGGCTGATATTCTGGATCATGTGCTTGTTATCATCCAGCATTTCAGCGCTCGCAAACTGCCAGCCTTCCACATGCTGGACGCCATCCATCTTCAACACATCCTGCTGGACTTTGTCCAGACGGTATGGTTTATCGAAGTCAACCGTCACATCGGCGACGAAGTAATTTTCGATCACGCCCATGAAATCATGCAGAGTGACACGTACATTGAACACGGCAATAAAGATCGCGCCGCCCATCGTGAGCGTGAATAAGGTCAGCATCAGGCGGCTCTTGCGCCGGAATGTATTCCGCAGCGAAATGACAAACGGGCGCGGGATGTGAACCCCACGCTTCGCAAGGAGACGTGTCGCTTTGACCTGTACCCAGTCGAACCAGGGAAGCCGTTCCTTCCCCGCCTTCGCCTGTTTCTCCTCATCGGCGATGCCTCCGCTGAGAGCATGCAGGACCGTGATGCGCGATCCGCTCCGGACAGGCGCAAGCCCGGCGATCAACGGGACCAGCAAACCGACCAGGATCTGAATGATGAATGCCGCTGGCACGATACGATATCCCAGGACATTAAAGTGCAACTTGTCTGCTGCGAATGAGGCGAGGGCATAGGCGCCCTGCCCGCCTAGAGGAACGGCGATCAGCAGCGCAAGGACACCAAAAGCCATGATCAGCGTCAGATACATCAGGAACACCTGGCGTCGCTGCCCGCCGACCAGTTTGATGACACCGATGTAACGCAAATGCTGGTTGAGCAGCGCGCTGAGTGTATTTGCGATCAACGAACTGGATAGAAAGACGACCAAAACCCCAATCGCCAACAGAATCCCCAAAACCGCCTTGATCGTATCCGCAAGCGGATGCTTATGTGTTTCCGCAAAGCGCATCCGAACGACCAGGTTGTCATTCTTCTCGACCTTATCCTTCAGCATGGCGCCCATGTCTCGGATGTGGGCAATGTCATCGCCTCTCTCGGAAACGGTCACCACAGCACGATTGAAAAGCTCAGGCTGTCCCAGATAAGGCAACGTATCCTTGGTGACATAACTGGTTGGCGAAGCCAGAAAATCGCCCGCGCTCCCGCCAATATCCTGGACGATGCCGACAACCGGCATAATCTTGGTGGAACCATCAGCCAGTTGAAATTCAAGGGACCGACCCACGCCCGTGTCAATATGGTCAAGTACATCCTGTTCCAGCAAAATTTCGCGTTTCTCTGGGATCGTCTGCCCTTCGATGGGGATCAGCAAATTAATGGAATTCTCCTCGAAGTCATCGAATACGTACATATCGAGCGTGATCCACTTCTCTGTCCCGGGCGTCCGCACTCGGATGTTGAAGGCGCGCCGCGCTTCGGCATCTGCAACGCCATCCCGATTACGGATCATTTCCAGCAGATCGTCATCAAAATTCTTCGCCATACGCAGTTCGATATTGGCAGGTTTGACAGCTGAATAGGATGCCCGCAGATCGGTCCCGATGATCTGATAGGCGCCCGCGATCACCCCAATGGAAAATACACCCACTGCAATGGAAAGAACTACCAGCAGTGTGCGCCCCTTGTTGTCCAGGAGATCGTGAATGACTTTTCGCCAGCGAGGCTTCATATGATTTTCGATTTCTGATTTACGATTTATGATTACCGTCCGCAACCAGTAAACCGTCTGCAATCGTGATATTGCGCGTGGTCCGCGAGGTGAACGACGGGTCATGCGTGACCATCACAACGGTCTTGCCGCGGCGTGATAATTCCTCGAACAGATCGACGATCGTGTTTGCCGATCTCGAATCCAGGTTCCCTGTCGGTTCATCCGCGACCAGTAAGGGCGGGTCACAAGCCATGGCACGCGCGATCGCCGCCAGCTGCTGTTGTCCCGTCGAGACCAGCACGGGCAGTTTGTTGGCGAATTTTTCCAAGCCAACCAGCCTGAGCATTTCCAGAGCGCGTTCGGGACGTTCGTCGAAATCATACATCTCGGCAAAGTCCATCGAGAGCATCACGTTCTCGAGCAGGGTCAGCATCGGCAATAACTGGAAAAACTGGAAGACGATCCCCAGATTCCTGCCGCGCCACCGCGAGCGCTGACTCTCCGTCACGCCGGTATAAATATCCGTGCCGCCGATGACGACCCGGCCCTGGGTGGGGTGATCGATGCCCGTGATCATATTCAGCAGGGTGGACTTGCCGCTGCCGGACTTGCCCACGATCGAAACGAATTGGCCGCGCTCGATCGTCAGGTCAACGCCTTTGAGGGCAGTAAATTCACCCGCTGAGCTTCTGAACGTTTTAACGACGCCATGCATATCGATCATCGCGTCCGGTGTAGACATCGCCTGTTGACTGAGATCAACTCTCAGCCGAGCGTGAGTCGTACTCATTCGATTGTCTCCGTCTCGCTTTCTGGCTGCAGCAGCTCCCCATCCGCGATCCTCAGCGTGCGCGTGAAGCGCGGGGCAAGCGTCTGGTCATGAGTCACCATGATGATCGTCTTGCCGAGATCGCCGACAAGATGTTCGAAGACTTCAAAAATATGCTCCGCCGTGACCGAATCGAGGCTGCCAGTCGGCTCATCCGCCACTAGGATGGGCGGATCGTTCGCCAGCGCCCGCGCGATGGCGACGCGCTGCTGCTGTCCCCCGGAAATTTGCGAGGGAAGTTTATCGGCATGCGCCTCGATCTCGACCAGCCGCAGCAGTTCGAGGGCGCGCTGGCGCGATTGCTTCGGGTTGAACCGGCCGCACAGATCCATCGGCAGCGTGATATTTTCGACGATCGTCAGCATGGGCAAAAGCTGGAACGATTGGTACACGACCCCGAGTGTTTTCCCGCGCCAGAGCGCGATGCTGTCTTCGCTCATTTTGTGGATCGAAACCGGTGAACCATTTGCATTGACGAGGACTTCCCCGGACGTGAGACGATCCACGCCAGTGATCATGTTGAGCAAGGTGGATTTCCCCGCGCCCGACTTGCCAATGATGCCGACGAACTCGCCGCGGCCTGCCTGCAGGCTGATGCCGTCAAGCGCGGTGAACTCACCTGCGGCTGTAGAATATACTTTAACAACATTCAACAACTCAACCAGGGTCGATCCATTGGACGAGTTGTGGAGGGATAAACGAGCAGCTGACACGAGTTCCTTCAATCTCCTTTCTTTTGCAATAAGATACAATGGAACAGCAATTGATAATAGACTATGTACATTATTGTATATTGTCCATTATAATTGGTAATGGAAGAGTGTCAACGCACATCTGAGAAAGGTCTAATCTATGACCCACCCCATAAAAAACAAAACGGATCGACGCATCCAGCGTACGCGCCAGTCCCTGCGCACAGCCCTGCTCGAACTCATCAAGGAAAAAGGCTACGATGCCATCTCCATTGAGGAGATCACAGAGCGGGCAAATGTGGGTCGCGCCACCTTTTACCTGCACTACAAGGATAAGGAAGACCTGCTGTTGGAAGAGTTCAGTGAAATGGCAAACGAAAAGGTGCAGGCTCTATCGGAAATCCCGTTTTCAGCCTGGTTGGAATCCGAGAAAGACGCCGCCGCTTCCACGGAAAAAAGATCGGCTCCTCCCCTGCTCATTGTCTTTGAACACATCCATGAAAATGCAGAGCTTTACTACATCCTGTTAAAGAGCGAACGGTCCAGTCGGATCATCGAACGCATCCGGAAAATCAGCACCGGGGCGATCACTCAGTTCGTGGAAGCGAAGGCGAAAACGGACCCAATCCCGTTTCTTTTCAAAGTGCCGATCGAGTTCTTTGCAGCCTTTTTCAGTGGAGCGCTTCTCAGCAGTGTGGACTGGTGGCTGGAGGAGGGGATGCGCCACACTCCCAAAGAAATGACCCACTTATTCCAGGACCTTTTCATTCAGGGAGCAAGGAACGCTATCAGTCCGCTCACAAACCCGTCTGGCGTGCAAAAACCACCGCGGGCGCAACCAATTCAATAGCGTGCTGTAGGAATTCATTCTACCTTCCCCTTATCCGCCCTCGGTCTCATCGATAAGGCGCCAGACCAATTCGTTCTTATTCCATCACCCCATACATTTGATCGGGATTGAGGCATTCCGGAAAGCGCGGCCGCAGCGCTGTCCGCGCGGCGTAGCACAGGTGACAGGCGTCGGCGTAGGAAGATTCGTGGGGGAGGTTGTATTCCGCCACCAGCGCGGCCGGTCCCCCCTCCAGCAGCGGCCCGCAAATTGGATGAGCGTCCGGATCGTATTCCTCACAGATCTGCTTCAGGGGTTTCGCGAACACATTCCCGATCGCAATCCCCTGACAGATATGCAGGTTGCCCAGCGGATCGAGATGGATGCGACCCGGCGCGCGCAGGTCTTCGTGCGGACAGGAATCGAGGCTTTCCCAGGGCTGGCCGGTCACGCGCCCCGAGAGGTTCACCGCCGCCCGCCCGCGATACATGACCGCGCTCTCATTTTCGATCTGACCATGGGATTGCGGCGCCTCGACCTCCGGCTGCGCGACACTGAGCATGCCGGTGGGAATGTTCAGCCACTTGGCAGCGACCAGCGCGTTTTGCGGGCACTCCCCCACAGCCTCCGTGCAATGAAACAAGTCGCTGCTCACCGAAAGATCGGCCAGCCGCCCCACGAACGGGCGCAGCCACTCCTCCGCGTCTGACACGGAATTTGCCCAATACGCGTTGGTCACAATCCCGACCGAGAAACCCAGGCCGGCTGCCTTGCGAACGGCCTGCACCAAAATCGGGTAATACAAAAACGGCTCACCGCCCTCGAAGTAAATGGATGTGACCCCCGCCTCTTTTGCCTGCTGGAGGATCTGTTCGATCTGTTCGAGCGTAAGCGTTCCCGACTGCCGTGGACTTCCCCACACAAAACAATGATCGCACTCGCACGTACATTGATAGGTCAGCAGGATATGCAAGCCTTCAAGTTTCATCCCGAGCTCCTTGTTCTCTTCTTAATGTACGCAAAAGGAGGGCTGAAGTCACGGGTCAAAAGGCACCATCAAGGCTATAATAAAGTAACCTATTCGTCGGAGGCAATCATGTCAAACGTCTACGCATCCACACATCCGCTCGTTGCCCACAAACTTTCCCGCCTGAGAGACAAAAGAACAGAACCCAAGAAATTCCGGGAACTGGTGCGCGAGATCGCGGCGCTGCTTGCCTATGAAGCGACCGCCGACCTGGCTGTCACACCGCGCGAAATCGAAACACCTCTGGCGAAAATGACGGGCACGGAATTGCAGGAAAAGATCGGCCTGGTGCCCATCCTGCGCGCGGGCCTTGGCATGGTCGAGGGAATCTGGGGCTTGATGCCGAGTGCGGAGGTCTGGCATATCGGTCTGTACCGCGACGAGCATACCCTGCGGCCCGTGGAATATTACAACAAGCTGCCACTCGAACCGACCGTCTCTGTGTGTTTGATCCTCGATCCCATGCTTGCCACAGGCGGCTCCGCCACCGCCACCGCGGACGTGCTCAAGCGCTGGGGTGTGAAGAAAATCAAGTTCGTGGGTCTGATCGGCGCGCCCGAAGGCGTTGCCGCGATGCAGCAGGCGCATCCCGACATTCCCCTCTATCTCGCGGCGATCGACGATCATCTCAACGAACGCGCTTACATTGTGCCGGGCCTGGGCGATGCCGGCGACCGTCAGTTTGGGACAGGGTAATAATAGCAATCAGCTTTTCAGGAGTAAACAATGCTGAATGTTCCCGCACTCGAGGCATTCATCGTCCACGCCAAAGCCGCGACCTATGTTGGCAACGGCGAACATACCACTTCCTGCCGCCCGGGTTCTCATGACCTGCGCTGCGCGGATGGTGAGTGGACTTACCTCGATAGCTATTTCGGAGGAACGGACTTCATCGGAGAAGAAGTAGTTTATTTTGCCGGGAAACCTGTCTGGGCAATGAACTATTACGGCCGCATCCTGCGAACTGACCTGCTCACTGCCGCACAGGCTGGCCAAATGATCAAAGCCAGTCTCTCCCGCATGTATCGGGAAGATCGTTTCCTGGGAGGCTTCGAGCACACGGAAAATGACCTGACCTATGTGGATACCAGCGAAGGTAAAGCAGACTCTTTTCACGGGCGCGAGTTCATCCGCCGCGGGCAGGAGGTGGCCTACGAACTGGTCTATCACGGCGGGCTGATCAAAGACTGAACCAAAAGGAAAAAAGGAGCAAGCTTTCAATGTACCAGTGGATCATCTTCATCGTAGGTTCGCTGATCATCAGCGCGATCTCGTGGAAATCTCTGCGCCAGCCCGGCTCACACGGTTTCTACCGCTTCTTCGCCTGGGAAGTCATCCTGGCACTATTTGCCATCAACATGAGCGTCTGGTTCTACAAGCCATTTGCATGGTATCAGATCATCTCATGGGTGTTGCTCGTCCTTTGTATCGTGCCGCTCGTGTTCGGAGTTCAGTCCCTGCGCACGCGCGGAAAACCCACAGAGCACAGAGAAGGCGAACCATCCCTGATAGCGTTCGAGAAGACCACGACACTGGTGACGAGTGGCATCTATCATTACATCCGCCATCCACTGTACAGCTCGCTGTTTCTTCTGGCGTGGGGCATCTTCTTCAAGTCTCCTTCGTTGCTTGGATCGGCTCTGGCAATCGCGGCGACCCTCTTCCTGGTCGCCACTGCCAGAGCCGACGAGGCGGAATGCACCCGCTTTTTCGGTCCTCAGTATCAGGAATATAGGAAAACGACCAGGATGTTCGTTCCGTATATTTTCTAAAACGTGTCACAAAACGCCTGCGATATCCGTCATTGCGAGCCCCGAGGCTCAAACGCCGAGTAGCGAAGCAATCTCACACGAAATACTTTTGAAACAGTAAATGAGATTGCTTCGCTTCGCTCGCAATGACGAAAAAATATTGTTGAGGTGAATTACGTTTATGAAAGCGATGATTCTTGAAGCCCTTGGGGAGGTAAAGCCGGATCACGCGCCCCTCCGGCTGGTTCAACACCCCGAGCCGATTCTCCTTCCGGGCGAGGTCCTGCTGCGCGTGACGAGGTGCGGAGTCTGCCACACGGAGCTGGACGAAATCGAAGGGCGCACTCCCCCGCCGCGCTTGCCGGTCATTCTGGGGCACCAGGTGGTGGGAACGATTATGGAGTCAGGCGGCTTGCCGCCGGGAACTCAGCGGCAAGCCGCTGGACTCCAAATGGGTCAGCGCGTCGGTGTGGCATGGATCGCCTCCGCGTGCGGGGGCTGCCAGTATTGTCTGTCGGGGCAGGAGAATCTTTGCCCCGGCTTCAAAGCAACCGGGCGCGACCTCAACGGGGGCTATGCGGAGTACATGACAGTCCGCGCGGACTTCGTCCATCCCATCCCTGATGCGATCTCTGATTCGGAAGCCGCGCCACTTCTGTGCGCAGGAGCCGTCGGTTATCGCGCCTTGAAATTAACCAACCTGCACGATGGGCAATCCCTCGGGCTGATGGGCTTCGGCGGATCGAATCACATCGTGTTGAAAACCGCAAAATATAAATATCCTGCTTCAAAGATCTTTGTGTTCAGCAGAAACCCGCAGGAGCGCGAATTCGCCTCGTCGCTGGGAGCCGCCTGGGCTGGCGTGATCGACGGAGTCCCGCCCGAGGAGTTGGACGCGCTCATCGACACCACGCCCGTCTGGAGTCCGGACCTGGAAGCGCTGAAACGTCTCAAGCCGGGCGGCCGGCTTGTCATCAATGCCATCCGCAAAGAGGAAACGGACAAGGAAGTCCTGTTGAAACTGGATTACGCCTCGCAGCTATGGATGGAAAAGGAGATCAAGTCCGTGGCAAATGTGACCCGCGCGGATGTGCATGAATTTCTGGAACTGGCCGCGGCGGCAAACATTAGACCTGAGGTTCAGGAATATGATTTGCAGGATGCCAACCAGGCATTGCTCGAATTGAAACAGGGAAAAATTCACGGAGCAAAGGTATTGCATATTTCGGGGCAGTGATAATGCACATAATAACCACCGAGCAATGGATCATCTTTGGAACGCTGTTATTGACCCTGATATTATTCATCACGGGCCGCTGGCGCTATGATTTGGTCGCGCTGATCGCTCTGCTGATCGTGACGCTGACAGGGCTTATCCCGGTGGAACACGCTTTCACAGGCTTTAGCAACTCGGCGGTGGTGACCGTCGCTGCGGTGCTTGTGCTAAGCCGAGGTCTGCAAAACTCAGGCGTCGTTGACATGATCGGGGAACGGCTGTCGCGTTTGAAGGGCGGGATCACGATCCAGCTGGCTGCCCTGACCGGGCTCGTCGCAGTGTTATCCGCGTTTATGAACAATGTGGGGGCGCTGGCATTATTATTGCCTGTGGTGCTTCAACTTGCGCGCAGGAAACAAATCCCGGCTTCGTCCCTGCTGATGCCCCTTGCCTTTGCATCATTACTTGGCGGGATGACAACGCTGATCGGGACACCGCCAAACATCATCGCCGCGTCTTTCCGGGAAGGGACCGGCGCGGAACCGTTCGGCATGTTCGATTTCACGCCAGTCGGTGGCGGCATCGCCGTTGCAGGATTATTATTCATTGTGCTGATCGGCTGGAGGCTGATCCCCTCGCGCCGCGCAAGAGACTCATCTGACGATCTGTTCGACATCGAGAACTACATCACTGAGGTACGATTATCCAAAGAATCCAGGTTGAACGGAAAACGATTGAGCGAAGTGGACGACTTTTCAAAAGCGGAGATCCTGATCATCGGGCTGGTACGCGGCAGCGAGCGGCGCATGGAACCCTCGGCGCACACGAAACTGCAGGCAGATGACATCCTGATCGTCAGCGCGGGCGTGGAGAACATCAAGAAACTGGCTGGCATATCCGGGCTCGAACTGGTGGGGAGCGAGGAGATCCACCGGGAGGATCTGGAATCGGACGAGGTTGCCTTATTGGAAGCAGTGGTCATGCCCGATTCGCTCATGACAGGCAACACTGCCCGGAGCCTCGATCTGCGGGCAAAGTATGGAGTAAACCTGCTTGCCATTTCGCGGCAGGGCAGGATTCTGAGAAGGCGCCTGGACCGCATCCGTTTTCAAAACGGCGATGTGCTGCTTCTGCAAAGCCATACAGAGACCCTGAAGAGGGTGATCGAGACTCTCGGATGTCTGCCGTTAGCGGGACGCGATCTGCACATTGGACAACCCCGCCAGATGGTCCTGGCGCTCCTGATCTTTATCTCCGCCCTGGCCGCCGCGGCACTGGGCTTCGTTCCCGTCCAGATCTCTGTCGTCGCGGCCGTCCTGCTAATGGTGATGACCAAACTCGTCTCCCTCCAGGAGGCATATGAAAAAGTGGATTGGCCCATCATCATCCTGCTCGGCGCGATGATCCCGGTGGGCAGCGCGCTGGAGACAACCGGCGGGGCACGACTGATCGCGAACTCCATCCTGCAGATCTCCGACCGGATCCCCGCCGCAGTTACCCTGGTCATCATCCTCGTGGCAACCATGTTCCTCTCCGACCTGGTGAACAATGCTGCCGCGGTTGTTCTGATGGCACCCATCGGGATCAGCATTGCGCAGGGGATGGATGTATCCATTGATCCATTTCTCATGGCGATCACTATTGGCGCCTCGTGCGCCTTTCTGACGCCCATTGGGCATCAGTCGAACACCCTGGTGATGGGACCTGGCGGTTATAAGTTTGGAGATTACTGGCGCATGGGATTGCTTCTGGAAATTATCATTGCTGTTGTCGCCATCCCTCTCATCCTTATCTTCTGGCCCTTATAATATCGAAAGACGATCACTATTCACGCGCGGAACATTCCAATGACCCTCCAAAAAGACACTGAACGCAACGAAACAAAGTATCTGCATGGGTTCGCAGACTTCACAGGCAAACGCGTGCTGGAAATCGGCTGCGGCGAGGGACGCCTGACATGGCAGTATGCTAAAAGCACGCAGACGACCATTGGCGTCGATCCCGACCGGGATGCCCTGCGCGTCGCAGCTGTTGATAGACCCTCCGACCAGCAAAACAAAGTGCATTTCGCGTGCGCCAATTCACAGCACTTGCCATCTGCGAAAGAGACATTCGATATTGCCATCCTGGCGTGGTCGCTCTGATGAATTGAACACAAGGGCATGGTCCATGCCTTGCGCGAAATCCGCAGAGTGCTTGCGCCTAATGGCATCCTGATCGACCTGCGCCCCGTTTCGGACCGCTGGCCGATCGAAGTGATCAGCGCGCAGGAGGTCCACGAAACAGGCAGAGTGTTGGATCTTCCGAACCCGCTGGCAGATGACGAAGCGGCAAATCGCGCCGTTATACAGGCTTCAGGAAATGGGTGGTTCCTCCGTGACCGGGAAGAATTCTTTCCGTACTACTACACCTGGGATACGCCCAGCGAAATGGAAGAATGGATCGCTGAGGAATGGAATGATTTCATCGACATGGACGAGGAAACCAAACGAGCGACGCGCTCAGCCTGGGCGCTGGGCGGCGCGGAAGCTCAGGTTCGTGTGAGGGTGAAAATGCTGATCACCCGGTGGAAAGCAGCGCAAGGCTTATAGACGCAAGCCAGACTTCGTCTCAAAGAAATACAAATGGTCGGAATCGATGTGTGCTTTAACCAGCTGCCCGACCCGAAGTTTAAGCGCAAGGGGACAAAGACCTGCATAGCGCCAGGAGCCGGTGCAGAGATGAACGATCTGGAGGTGATGAACGTAGTCGGATTCAAACGCTTCCACTTCGCCCCGCAGCTGGATCCCGCTGGTGGAAGTCAAGTCGGCTGAGACGCTGACCGCTTCCGGCCGCAGCCCCAGCGTCACCGCCTGCCCGTCCTGAACGAGAGAGGCGATCAGTTTCGGCAGCGGAATCAGGTAATCATCCAGAACCAGCTTGTTTCCGGAAATCAAGCCGCCCGTAAACAGGCTCATCGGCGGCAGCCCTAAAAAACCCGCGACAAACAGATTGACAGGATGCTCCATCAAATTCTGGTAGGTGCCCACCTGTTCGATTTTCCCTTCGTGCATGATCACAATCTGGTCCGCCAGGGCAATGGCTTCCACCTGGTCGTGAGTGACGTAAAGGCTGGTGATCGCAAAACGGTGGAGCAAACGTTTGATCTCAGAGCGCGTCTGGGCGCGCAGCTTTGCGTCCAGGTTGGAGAGCGGCTCATCGAAGAGGAAGAGGCGCGGCGCACGGACAATGGCGCGCGCGATCGCCACGCGCTGCTTTTCGCCGCCGGAGAGTGTCCCGGGCTGGCGCGGTAAAAGCTCCTTGAACCCGATCCCCATTAACTCAGACGTGTAGCGAATGCGCTCGCGGGTTTCCTCGTTACCGATCTTGTGCATCCGGAAGAAGAAGGATAAATTCCCTTCCCCGGTAAAGTTTGGATAAAGTGCATAGTTCTGGAAGACCATGCCGATATAGCGATCTCCGGGAGGAACACTCTGCATATCCTCCCCATCATACGAGATCGTCCCGGTGTAATTTTTTTCGATCCCCGCGATGACCCGCAGCAGGGTGCTCTTTCCACAACCTGAAGGACCCACAACAACGAAGATCTGTCCATGGGGAACGGTCAAATTCACATGATCCAGCGCAGTGATCCCCGCCTTCGTTTCGACAGGCAGGTCTTCCTGAATGCTTTCCTTCCGGGTCGCGAACAGCTTGTGGACCGGCTCATGCAGCGGGGCATCGTACGTCAGGCTGACATTGTGAAGTTTGATCCTGGCCATGATGTTCTCCTGAAAGCCAAAAAGGGGCTCTACCGTTTTTAACGGGAAACCCTTTCTCACCACAAAGTACACAAAGGTCACGAAGGAAAAAAGCCCGTAAAATCAAACCTTG
>JAFGCG010000086.1 GCA_016932715.1 Anaerolineales bacterium | reverse complement strand
TCTTTAAGCAAAATGTGCCTTGGTTTTGATGTGTAAATTCAACGACTAAAGTCGTTACTACGGCAAATTCGTGACTTACTGAAATTAGAACTTATCGTCATTGCGAGGAGGGTGCTCTTCCCAACGACTGCGCAGCGTGCCTGTGACAAGCAATCTCATGCAAGGTTAGAAATTATTCAATTTTAAATGAGATTGCTTCGCTCCGCTCGCAATGACGGATCAGGAGTAGGTAAGATAACTACGAAGTATTTAGCTGGAAATAAAATTCAAAAGGTGCCGGTTGACTTCATCCGCCTCTTCATGCTGCAGCCAGTGCGTGGCCTCCGGGAAAAATATCAAGTTGCCTTTGGCGCAATAGTCCAGGCTGGGACGCGCCATCCGATAGCTGAGGGCAACGTCTTTCACTCCCCATAACATCAAGGTCGGAATGCGTACCCGCATGTCATTTGTGATCTGTGACTGGTAACGCGCCGCGGCGCGATACCAGTTGAGCATGGCGGTGATTGCACCAGGCTGCGACCAGGCTTCCTTATACTTTTCCATATCTTCATCCGTGAAAGCCTGAGGCAGGGCACTCTTGCGCATTGCCAGCGAGGCGCCGCGCCAACGCCCGAGGCGCAGGCTCAACTCAGGCAGCCAGGGCAGCTGAAAGTAGAGCGCATAGAGCGAACGGCGCATCTGTTCGAAATCGCGCCGCAGAAACTGTTTCATCACAGTGGGGTGGGGCACATTGAGGATCCCCAAACGGCGCAGCCTCCCGGAATGCTGGATTCCCACCATCCAGGCTACCAGCGCGCCCCAGTCGTGCCCAACCAGATTCACTTTTTGATAATCGAGCGCGTTGATCAAGCCGACGATATCCTCGACCAGATTATTGATGCAGTAAGCCTTTGCACCTTTGGGCTTGTCGCTCAGGTTGTAGCCGCGCTGGTCCGGGACAATGACGCGACAGCCCGCCTCCACCAGGGCGGGGATCTGTTTTCTCCATCCATACCAAAATTCAGGGAAGCCATGCAAGAGCACAACAGGTATTCCGCTTTTGGGTCCCGCCTGAACGATGTGCAGCCGGATGCCGTTGGTTTTTATGGTGCTGTGTTCCAATTCCATGAAAAACGGTTCTCTCTTCGCTCAAATTCTGTGCGATTGTATCAGACAAGAGTCCCAATACACCCAACGTTTCCCCGTTGATTTTCCGGGCAGGGGGAAAAGGTCGTTTCAACCAGGGAAGAATGCTGAGCAAATTCTAATTTTACCCTTGACAATTTAGAACATATATTCTAAATTGTAGTTGGTGATCCTGTAGACAAGTATTCTGGAGAATAAACATGCTGAATGAAAATGTTCTCTACCGGGGCAATGTGCAAATCCATTTGCAGGGACCGCGCGCCCTGCTCCCGATTGACTCAAGTCGTGAGGATCAGGTCACTTACTTCATCGGCTCGAAGAAATCCAGGCTCCTGATCCGGGACTTCCGGGAAGAACCCATTCTTGCCGCGCAGCGCGCCCCCTCCGGGGTCGAGGCGGCGGAGTTCGCGGTGGCGTTCAATCAGCCGGCGTATGCCGAAGTATCAGTCGCTGAAAATGGAACCGAACCTGAAAAGGTCGAGATCAATCTGCGGCCCGCGGATAAAGAGGAAGACTCCCCGGTGTTGTGGCTGGGAGTCAAGAACGATCTTCTGATGCCGATGCTCGACATCGAATGGGAGATCCTGCGGCCGATCAGTTCGAAGAAGATCGCCTTCACGGCGATGGTGAGGTTCGATAAGAAGGAAGCACCGGCGGGATAAATCCCTGCCTCAGTACGTGGAAGTGGCGCCTAGGCGCCACTCGTTGCTTTAGCGTGAAGCGCTTCCATGTATTGAGCAAGCGGCTTTAGCCCTGCAATCGCTTGCTTCTTCGGGAGAGTTAGCTCCAGACCAGGCGGGAAAAAACGGGGGCGGTGAAACGTCTTCAATTCCTGTTCGCATGCTTGGTAGAATCATCGCAATGAAGAAGCGCAGCGGGTCCCAAATCATTTTCTTTTTCGGGCTTGTCTTTCCCCTGTTCCTCGCGTGCAGACTGGCGACTCCGGCAAAAGAAAGCCCGTCGATCCCTGCAACGCTCCGTCCGAGTACCTCCACTTCGACACCGGTAGCGACTCCCAGTGCAAGTGCGACGGCCACCCTGACCGCGGCATCGGAGTCGACCCTGCTTGCCAGCTATGTCACAGACATAGCGGCTCGGCGCACAGAAACCGCCGCGAGCCAGCGGGCTCGCGATCATGAAGCAACATTGATAGCCCAGTTCCCGGCTGATTGGAAAGATGATAATTGTTATGCAATGGGTATTTCGCCTGATGGGGAATGGCTTGCGACAGGCTGCGGTCCCAGAGAAAATCCAACGTTAGTCGTGCAAAATAAGGGGCGCAGGAAATGGGTATTGGAATTCAAGGACTTTCTAAGCCTGGATACTCCCGAAGGGATGCCCGGTTGGTTATCCCCGAAATCTTGGAGCCTCGACGGAAAGTATTTGTATTTCACATCCATCCTGGGGTATTCCGGCGGCGGTGATTTTTGCTTCCCCGGTCATGGAGATTACGGCCTCTTTCGCCTCCACCTCGGCACAGGTTCATGGGTAACAGTTATCCGACCCACGGATGCATTCCCCGGGTATGAAATCGATTTTGCACCCACCGGACGAAGATATGCTACAACTGTCGATGGGCTCAGGATTACCGATCTACAGACCGGTGAAGTTACTCAAATAAACGTCGATGGCGTAATCATGGACTTGCTCTGGTCGCCGGATGGCATGCACCTGGCTTATTCTGTGGCACGCTGCGGCGAGCGGGGCGTGGAATCTTCATGGGTTTATGTTTTGGATGATTCCACAGATCAACCGGAGCTTGTTCTTTTTTCGCATGAGGGAATACTATTCAAACCCGAATCATGGAATGGCAACTCGACGCTCAGGATCGAGGGGAAGAAATGGATCGACCCCAGGATGCTTTACACTATTTACATATATGATCTTGCAGGACAAAACTTGATGTTCAGCGGCACGGCGACACCTTCACCCTGAGTAAAGTTAGCGAGTGTTTAATAATTCACCACGAAGGACGCGAAGGGACACAAAGGCTTGAGAAAAGAAGGAAAAATCTGTGGAAATCCGTGCAATCTGTGGCTGAATTTTGTTCAAGGGAGCATGTCAACCGGGTCGCAGCAAAATTTCAAAACGCTCTCTTAGCCGATCAGCTCGAAGAAGATCACCTTCACGGCGATGGTGGGGTTCGATAAGGAGGAAGCATGCTCGTTCTTCCTTCGCCGCGCATGAGCGCGAATTTTCGCGCAGGCAAAAACCAATTCGTATTAATTCGCGGCTGAAGGTTAATAACTCACCTTACGCAGTTTCACCACGGAGCGCACGGAGAAAACCCTTTAAAAATCTCCCCCGGCACTTGCGCCCGGGGCAAGTGTGTGGACTCCGTGCGCAAAGCGTCCGTGGTGGAGGTACCTTGCCTGTGTAACATCAGTTAATAACTTCCTCTGAAATATGCCGCGATCAAATCCGAAATATCCGCGGTGGTGTGCTGGCGCGCCACCGCGAAGAAGTCGTAGGTGGTGGCGCGGCTGCCTCCATAGCGGGAGGCGTAATCCTGGAGGAAGGCATAGAAGGCGTCGTCGCCCATGCGGTAGTTCAGGGCTTCCAGGAAATTTGCGCCGTTGAGATACGCGGCGTTGACGTAGGACCTGAACGTCGGGTGTTCGTAGATCGTTGTGTCTACATAGCCTGAGGGACCAAAGTAATTCACGCGGAAGTTCCACCACCAATCCAGCGAGTTTGGGTAGATGTATTTATAGAAGATCGCTTCGCTATATACTGCCAGAGACTCATCCAGCCAGGGTTCCATTGCCTGGTCGCTGCCCACGAGGCCGAACCACCACTGGTGCGCGATCTCGTGCACGCCGATCGCCACAAGATTACTGCGCGCCGAGCCCTCATATTGGTTGTAGAACTTGGTTGCCAGGAATACCAACCCGTCATATTCCTGTCCATCGTTCAAGTCGGCCTGTACCACGCTCAGACTGGCATACGGATACGCGCCGAACTTCGCTTCGTAGATCCCCACCGCGCGGACAGCCGCATTGAGGATTGCCGCCCCCTGGGTTTCATAGCCGGGAAAATAATACGAGCGGATCTGCGCCGCGCCCGCAGTGGCATCGTACACGAGGAGCTGGTCGCTGGCGGAAATGGCGAACGTGCGCGCGCCGGAGAGGCGGTAACGCGTCCACTCGCCGTTCGGCTCGGGATCGGCGAGGCCGCTCGCCGCGAGGACGACGTCCGAGGTGGTGGTCTTGAGATTCACCTCGAAGTCGGCCGCCTCATAGACAAGATGCTCGCCCAACGCCCCCGGCTCGTGCAGGATCCAGCCGTCCCTGTACGGGACAATGAAGGGATGCCAATCCGTCAGATTGATCTGATCGATGTCGTAGCCATAGGGATGTTCCTTGATCTTGGCAGGAATGTCGATGCGGAAGCGCATGGTGAGCGTCACTTGCGCGCCTGGTGCGAGCCCCTGCGGCAGATAGACAGTGAGCCGCTGCCCGCTGAGATCGTACGTCAAGGCCGTGCCATCCAGCATGATGTTTTCGAGGACGAAGCCGCCTCGCAGATTCGGCTCGACCGCCAGGACCAGCTCCCCGAGCGTGATCCCCGTCTGATTGGTGTAGCGGATGGTTTCATCCGCGCCCAGTTGATGACCGGCATAATCCAGCAGGGCATACAGCGTATATTGCGTCCGCGCCGAAGACGGGGCGGAGGTCGGCGAGGGCAGAGCCGTGGCGGTGTAGGCGAGGGTAGGGAGGGGTGTGTTCGTCGGCGGGAGCGGGGTAAAGCTGGGGATGAGAGTCGCTGCCTCAGCCGGAGCCAGGATCCCGGAGGCGGGCTGGAACGGCGTCGAGGTGGGGGAGGCGTTCGGGTCCACGGTGACCATTACCAGCGTCGGAGGCGCCGCGGGCGCGCCCCGGAGATTACAGGCGGAGAGGATCCAGAGGAAAAGGAGGAATGCTAATCGAAGAGATAGTTTCATAGTGGGAGATTGCTTCGAGTACGCTTCGACTTCGGGGCTTCGACTTACGCTCAGCCCCTCCGCTCAGCGCGATGTAATCAGTACGTATTCTTGAAGTATTGGACAAGCAAATCTGTAATATCGGCGGCCGTGTTTTGATGGAGCACGCGGAAGAAGTCTGCTCCGCGTGCTTGCTTGCCCGCGAACTGAGTGTAGTAATCCTTGAGGAACGCGAAGAAAATCTCGTCGCCCACGCGCTTGCGCAGGTCTTCGAGGAAGCGCGCCCCGGTGAGGTAGACCTTGTCCCAGTACGGGCGCTGTCCGCCGCCGTCGTAGATCGCTGTATCCACATAGCCCGCCTTATCGAATTCGAAATAGCGATAGCCCCACCACCAATCCACAAGGTCGGGATGAACCGTTTCATAATAGATACGCTCACTGTACGTGCAAAGCGCTTCGTCGAGCCAGGGTTCGAGCGCCTGGTCATTCGCCACGGCATCGAACCACCACTGGTGGGCGGTCTCATGCGCGGCAATGATCACGAGATAATTCTTCGGCGTGCCATCATACAAATTGAAATAATCACGGCTGATGAAATAAAGACCGGAATATTCCATGCCGTCGTTGAAGTCGCCCTGCACGGCGGTCATCGTCTTGTGGCGATAGGGACCGAAGCGCTCGCTGTAGATTTGCAGTGCTTCGACAGTTGTTTGCAGCATGGCTTCGCCGGGCGCGTCGTACAGCCCAAAATAATAGCTATAGACGGTGACATCGCCGACGGTCTGCTGGGCGACCTTGAAATGATCGCTCATGGATAGGACGAACGTCCGCCCGGCTTGCAGGGTGAACTGGCGGCTCACCACCCCTGAAGGGGCGCCCGAGGGGGTTACGTCCGTTATCGAAGGCTTGACCTCCGCCCCGGAGGCAGCGACTTTTGGATTCGCGCCGTCTGTGAACGTGACCGTGACGTCAAAGTCTGCCAGGTCATAGACGAGGTGTTCGCCATAGTACCAGGGATTATGCAGCACCCAGCCCTGTCCCGGGATGTACGGCACGACGAACGGGTACCACTCGACAAAATTGACCTGTTTGTCCGAGTAGCCGTAGATCTGTGGGCGGATATCGTTGGAAGCGTTTACGTATGCCTGCATCTCCGGCAGGATGAGAGCGTAATTCAAGTAGATCATGACAGTCCCGCTGGGCGGCAGGGCCTGTGGTAATTGAATTTCAAGACGCTGGCTCATGTTCTCGAGCGTGTAATTGGTCACGGGTTGCTGATCCACAGCAATAGACTTGAGGCTAAAGCCCCCGCTCCATAAGTTGGGTTCCACCGCCAGCACCAGGTTCGTGAGCGTTTCGCCCGTCCAGTTGGGATACGTGATGACCTCGTTCACCGTCGCGGCTCTGGAGGCATAGTTCACTTGCAGATCCAGCACATATTGCGGACGTTCCACAGCGGGCGGCAATGTGGAGACAGGGGTGGGAGTCTCACTCAGCAGGGCCGGATCGAGCGTCGGTGTCTCCGCTGCCGGAGGAGCTGGAGTGGCAGTTAAAACAAAGGGAGGGGTGGCAGATGGAGAAGAGCAGGAGAAGAGAAAAGCAAGAAGTAAACAGTAAGAAGTGAGGTGTAAAAAAGAGGTATGGTTGTGTTGCGACATGAGGAGTATTTTAACCGACATTGAGCAGCAAAAACCATGTTCCCCCTATTAACGGAAAAACCTCCCGCCAGGTTCCTGTGCGGGAGGTTGGCAATTACATCATTTCACTCATCAAGTCGTTCAGGATTCAGGAAAATGTCACTCACCCCGAAAAATGTATCGCAGCCCGCGGTTGAAGCCCTCCGGTTTGTTGCTTGCGTGACCTTCCTCCGCAATCGTCAGCGTCTCCATTTCGAGGCTCGGGTACTCCCGCTCAAGCAGAACCTGCATGAACCGCTCGACCGGATAGGTCAAGTCCTCCGACCCGCCAACGAACAGGTACAGCCTGACCGGCAAATCCTTGTGACTGCTGGCATATTTGGCTTCCTGCTCGAAAGCGAACTGGCCTCCCAACGGTACAGGCGGACTGCCTGCTACATATCCGCTGAAGAGTTCCGGCTCGGCGAACATAGCATACAGAGTGAACGTGCCGCCGAACGAATGTCCCATCAACACTCTTCGAGAGGTGTCCACCCGATAACTGGATTCGATGAGGGGGAACAGTTCCTTTTTGAGAAAAGCAAGAAACTTGGGTGCATCGCCGGAACCCGGAAC
This sequence comes from Anaerolineales bacterium, assembly GCA_016932715.1. GTDB lineage: Bacteria > Chloroflexota > Anaerolineae > Anaerolineales > Villigracilaceae > Defluviilinea. The sequence continues at coordinate 6,847 of JAFGCG010000086.1, read as the reverse complement.
GAATGATTCATGGAAGGGTGTATAGTCCATGGCTCGCAGGGAGTTGTAGTCCGGGTTATCGCCGGAGTAGGTGATGCCGACGATGATCATCTCCGGGACAAAGCCATCATAATAAAGTCCGCCGTAGATGGAATCGAGCAGTTTGAAGTCCCAGTGTCCATCGAGCAAATAGAGGACGGGATATTTCTTTGTCTGGGTATATTCAGCGGGGAGGCGGATGTAAATGTCGTAGTTGCGGCCGGTCTCGGAAGACTTGAGCTGCCTGACCTCCGTATCCGGGAGGCTGACACGGGCAGGCGTCGAGCTGGCTGGCACCGGGGTTGACTCCGGGGCTGGCTGTGCACATGCACCAAGCGCCAGAAAGGGTAGCAAGCCGATCACGAGGGTGCAGGTTTGAATTGAAGATTTCATAGCTGATCACCTCCTGTAGAGAGTTGGGTACGGTACGCTGCTAATCGCAGTTTTCCACTGCAATGTACTTCCTGACTATTTTTTCAAACTCATCGAACTCTGTATATATTTCTGCATTCCATCCAAACTCACGAGCTGCTTCTATGTTTACGGGAGAATCATCCCAAAACAAGATCGACTTCTTTTCCAGATCGAGTGTTTTTTCGATATGTTGAAAATAAGCGGGGTCAGGCTTTTGACAACCGACTTCGCAGGAAAAAAACAAGTGGTCGAACATATCCTGGAACCCCATTCGGGTCCTCATGTACTCAGCGCGGTTGCGTTCCTGGCTTGTGGCAAGACAACAAATCGTCCCATTGCGGCGCAGACATTGAACCCTGTCAATGACACGCGTATCGATAACATGGTCCATAAGCAGCCAGGTATCGATGAAACTGTCAACAGAGCCTTTCCAGCCCCAGGTCTGCAGAAAGGCCGGTAAAACATCCTCAAGAGTAGCCCTGCCAATTAAACAATCATCAAATGCACCCTGAAAGAAACTTTGCGTCATTTCGGGAGAAATACCATATGCCTCTTTCAGGTGTTTTGAGAACTGCATTTGTGGGTTAACCACAACGCCGTCTGCGTCAAAACAGATTGCCTTGATGATCACAGCCGTCTCTTCCTTTTGAAACTGGAGACGGCGCCCGATGGCTCGCGCTCTTCAATCATAGAATTGAAATGCGTAACCGAAATCCACGATCCGTTCTTCCCCAGCCGCTACCTCGACAGTCGCAAAAAAGCCATCTTCGCCTCTTGCCGGGAAGGTAGGTCCACCGGGGATCAGCAGCTTGTCGTTTCCATCCGTCAGATTGCTGTACGAAACACAATACGTGCCGGCGCTCAGCCCTTCAAACAGATACGCTCCGGCAGGATTTGTGACGGCAGTCGCCAGCCCGGTGGAGGGACAGGCTCCGGCTCCGAGATGGAGGGTAACACCTTCCAAACCTGTTTCGAAGTCATCCTTTACTTGATTGGGCCCGAAGTCTCCTGGCCCTGCTCCCCATTGGACACACCCCTGTCCCAGCACCACGGGCTCCCCGGACTGCCCGCCTTTGAATTTGCAGATTTCGTGCCAGAGAATGCCTCGAATCGACCCGGGGCGTGGGGCAGGTGTGGGCGTACTATTCCCCGGAATGTTGCACGAGATGGATATGACCAGGGCAGCTGCAGCAATGAGTACATGCGTTTTTTTCATTTTTTCCTCCAATCTCAGATTGGGGCTGCACGGCGGACCAACGACGAGAGTTGCCAGCCTACGGGAATCATATATCAAATCCCCCTCTGTTTCAGGTGTCATTTGTCCTAAAAAGAGGCGGGAAGCTGGTTATATCCCTTTTACTCGTTTCCACATAAACGCGACCACGAAAAAGGCGGTAGCAGTCAGCACGATCGCCGCGCCGGAGGCGATGCTCAGGTAATAGGAAAGGTATAAGCCGATGACGCCCGCCAGCGAGGCAAAGATCGCCGCCAGGACCATCATGCGTGAGAGGCGGCGGGTGAGCAGATAAGCCGTCGCGGCAGGCGTGACAAGCATGGCGACCATCAGCGCCACACCGACGGTTTGGAGCGAGACGGCGACGGTCACCGCGATCAGGGCAAGCAAAAGGTTGTTGAGCGCGCCGACGGGGAGCCTGAGGGTGGTGGCAAGGATCGGGTCAAAGGACAGGGTCATGAACTCCTTGTAGAAGGCGAAAATGAACAGGAGCACGAGTCCGCCGAAGATCAGGATCAGCCACAGGCTTTGGACGGAAACGCTGAGCACATCCCCGAAGAGGAAGTGACTCAGGTCCACGGCGTAACTGCGCACGGTGGAGATCAGGGCGATCCCCAGGGCGAACATCCCGGCAAAGATGATCCCGATCGCGGTATCTTCCTTGATCTCCGTGTTTTTGCTGATCGCGCCGATGCCCAGGGCCGCGAGGATCGCGGTCCCCAGCGCCCACCAGAAGAGGGGTTCACGCGCCCCGCCGCTGATGAGATACCCGAGGGCGAGGCCGGGGAGTATGGTATGTGCCAGCGCATCGCCGAAGAACGCCATGCCGCGCAGAACGACATAGGTGCCAATCACCGCGCACACGATGCCGACCAGGACCGCGGCGATCATGCCGCGCTGCATGAATTCATATTGGAGAGGCTCGAGAAGGAAAGGCATTCGATTTACGATTTTGGATTTACGATTGACGATTTGCGATTGCGGAGAGTTTTGATGGATGCGACGGTCATTGCAAGGATTTCGTCGGTTTCTTTGTAAATGCTGGCAATTTGACTTTCAGGGATGAGCCCTGCTTCCACCAAAATCTCAAGCCAATATTCGGTTTCGTCGCTTTCCTCTTCCACTACTTTCAATTTGTTGATCATGTCGGCTGTGGATTTCGCCCGGCATAAATCATTCCGGTGGACAGCAGTCATCCACCAGCATGGTTCCTTCCGGGTTGATTTTCAAGCGCCCGCCGTAGGCTTGCAGCAAATTATCGGTGTGCAAAACCTTTTGTGGTTCATCGAACGCAACCATGCGGTGATTCAGCAGCATGATCCGGTCAAAGTGACGGGCGGCCTGGTCGAGGTCATGCGTGGCGACCATGACCGTGACATGTCGATTTTGCAATGTGTCCAGCAAATTGAGGAGACCTTCCTGTGAAGGAGTATCCAACCCGCTCAACGGCTCGTCCATCAGCATCAGCTCGGCTTCCTGGGCGAGGGCGCGCGCGATGAACATGCGCTGCTGCTGTCCGCCCGAAAGCTGACCGATCTGGCGGGATGCCAGGTCGGATAACTCAACGGTTTCGAGCGCATGCCGGACGTACTCCCAATCCTTCCTGTGGGGCCAGTTGAGCGGACCCAGTTTCGCGGAGCGCCCCATCATGACCACATCGGCGACGCTGACCGGGAAGTTCCAATCCACCTGGCTGCGCTGTGGGATGTAGGCAATGCAGATATGCCCGCGCGGGCGCGAGCCGAAGATGTTCACTTCGCCGGTGCCTGGCGGCAGGACACCCGCGACCACCTTGAACAGCGTGCTTTTCCCTGCGCCGTTCGGTCCGACGACGGCGACGCGTTCACCAGCGTGAAGATGGAAGGTGATATCGTCGAGGGCAGGCCGGCCATTGTAACGGACGCTGATGTGCTGCACATCCAGGATCGGTTTGTTGGGCTGATGATGAGTATGGGGATACATCGCTTTATTTAAGAGCTTCCACAATCTTTGTCACGTTGTACTTCATCATCTCAATATATGTCGGGGCGGGCGCATCTTCGGTCAGAGATTCGAGATGCAGGTCGGTCACGACCTGTGCGCCTGTCTCTTTGGCGACCTGCTGTGCCAGCGCCGGGTTATCGGAGGCATCCAGGAAGATCGCAGGCGCCTCGTGCAATTTGATTTGATCCACCAGCGCCGCCATTTGCTGGGCAGAGGGCGAGGCATCGGAACTGAAACTTTCGATCACTGTCCCGACGATCGTGAAGTCGTACCGTTCGGCAAAATAACCAAACGCTTCATGGTTGGTGACCAGCAGTCTGCGCGCCGGCGGGATCTGTGCGATCTGCGCGTTGATCCATGCGTCCAGCTCCTCGAGCTGCTCGATATACGCCTCTGCATTGGATCGATAGATCTCTGCACCCTGCGGGTCGAACCGGATCAACCCCTCACGGATGTTCTCCACATAGCCGATCATGTGATTGGGATCGAGCCACAGGTGCGGATCGACACCGTGTCCGTTCTCCGGGTCCGATCTCAGCCGCAAGCCTGCCGAGGCTTCGATCAGCATTCTCTCCCCGTCCGCGTTCTCGAGCAGCGACTCCAGAAAATGTTCGTACTCCGCGCCGTTGACGACCAATACTTTGCTTTGACTGATCCTGGCGGTATCCTGCGGAGTCGGCTGATAGGAATGGGGATCCGCTCCGGCCGGCAGGAGCGCCTCGACGGTGAGCCGGTCTCCGGCAACGTTGCGCGCCACATCTGCCAGGATGGTGGAAGTGGTCAGGATATCGGGAGCCGCCCCGCCCTGAGTCGGATCGGAGGGTGTCCCGGAGCAGGCAGCGAGCACGCCACTCAGTAAAGCGATGGACAACCCAATGCAAACAAAAGCGAAGCGGTTCATGAGCCTCCGTCTTGCCAGCGCAAGGCGTGATAAATTGCCGAAGCGACCATCAGAAATCCAATCAGGATGCCAGTCCATTTGAGGATGGGCCGGCGGCGGGCTTCCACGTTATGCAACTGGTCAGCGTTCAGCTTTGCTCCCGCGGCGGCAGCGGCGGGGATGGCAGCACAGAACATACACATCATCACTCCTTAATCGTTCTCCAGTTCGGTGCTTTCGCCGGGCAGGATTTCCTTCTTGAGCAGAAAATATGCACCGGTAAATTGTTCGTCGATGCTGCTGGCAAGCGTGGCTCTGCGGCTGGGGAGCATGTGGATGACCTCCCAGCCTTCCAAGCCATGCTCTTCCAGAGCGGGGACATCAAATCCTTTGCCCAGCGAATCATCGCCAATGATCGCTCCTGACGGAAGGTAGACCGTTTTATAACGAAAAACCTTACCGCCGTTCTGCAGGCGCTTCCTGGCGGAAGCAAAATGTTCGCGGCGGACGCGCTGGCGCTCGGCTTCGATTTCCTCGTGCAGTTTTGCCATTTCGGGGGAATCGATGATCTCCTGTGCCACCTCACGGATTGCGTCATCGTCGCTCAGCAGCGCGGTGAGCACAAATTCATAACCGCGGCGGTCACCGAGTTTACTGAGGCCTTCGGCAGCATCGAGCTGAGTCAACCACTCCTCGTCCTCCGTCATGAGTTCATAGAGGGTCTTCACGTCGCGCATCCTGACAAGTTCATCGATTTGGGAAGCCATAGGTCCTCCAGAGATGGGTCTTGGCAGGAATTGTATCACCAGGAATCAGGGTTTTTTGCACAGCAAGTCGCTGCAGACCTGAAACGAATGAAAGGTTACAAACACTATACATGACAGGAATATGGAGTATGATTCAGAAGAAAAAGATACGCGGGCTGATGAATGTTCAGGAAAATCTTGCGCCGATTTCTTACTAATCTGGGGGAAATGGAGGGTGACTATCGCGTTTTTTATCTAAAAGACGATATTGCCTACAGCACTCTGTATATTTCCATTGCCATCCTTGGCGTGTTGAGCATGATCGGAATGGATGCCTTGCTGGTCAAAGGCCGGTCCGACCTGTTCGCGTGGCTGATGCTCTATCGGGCTGGCTTTGTACTGATGTCCATCCTGGTTTTGGCTGCGCTCCGGAAAACAAGCAAGGTGAGAGTGCATGATCGCATCATTCTTGGGTGGTTGTCTATTACTGTTTTATTTTTCCTCCTGTACAATTTCACGCGTCCAACAAATTCTCTGACCAGCATTATCGATGTCCTGATTCCCCTTGCCATCTACATTTTTTCGCCGCTCAAGATCATATTCAACATCGCGCTGGCTTTTGGCTTTTCGACAGGCACGCTGTATGTTGACTATGTCTATAAAACGGGGATCGATCCCGTGACATTGCATGCAGCCACGATTGCGCAATTTGTCGTGCACGCCCTGGGGCTAGTATCGGGTTTGCAGATCCAGTCCTATCGCCGCAAGGCTTTCAAAGCGTATGTGGAGGAAAGAGATGCCAAGGAAATGGTAGCGTACCTGGCAAACATCGATCCTCTGACGAAAAGCCTGACCCGGCGTCATTTTTTCAATATTGCTGAAAGTGAATTTCTGCGATTCCTGCGCTACCGCCGCCAGCTGTCCATACTGATCCTGGACGCGGACCATTTCAAGGACATCAATGACACGTATGGGCACTATGCCGGGGATCTCGTCCTGCGGAATGTCTCTCTCGTCACGCTGGAGCAGAAACGCGCGCAGGATACGTTCGGTCGTCTGGGAGGCGAGGAATTCGGCCTGCTCCTGCCGGAGACGAATCTGGCGCAGGCGAAAATCGTTGCTGCACGAATCCAAAACGCCTGGGAACAGACCCCCTGCATTGTGGACGGCAAATTGATCCATTCCACAGTCAGCATTGGCGTGGCAGAGGCGGGTCCGGACGATCGCTCCTTCGAAGATGTCCTGCAGCGGGCGGATCGAATGATGTATAAAGCCAAGGAAGCCGGGCGGAATCGTATTATGCCGGAGTGAAGAACTCCTGTCAGTTTTTGATTCGCAGGGGTGGCTAAGAGGAAAAGGGGAGTATCTGGTCACCACAGAGTGCACGGACAAAACCTTTTAAGATTCTCCGTGGACTCCCCCGGTACCCCCCGGCACTTGCACCCGGGGCAAGTGTGTGTTCTCCGTGGTGAATTTATTTGGCAAGCCTAAGAGAGTGTTTTAAAACTCTGTTGAGACCTGGTTGGCGTGCTCACTTGAGCAGAATTCAGCCACAGATTGCACAGATTTACG
>JAFGCG010000085.1 GCA_016932715.1 Anaerolineales bacterium | reverse complement strand
TAGAAGACTTCAACTTTACCCGAAAAGCCCTACTTTTCTAGATTATCTTTGGCGAAGGTATTGCTTCAGTAATCCAAATGCGGGCAAAGCATTAAAAATCACAAGTCCTCTTCGCATTGAAGAGGACTTGCTATATTATCTCTCAACAGAGTTCTTCGATCCCTCACCCGCTGCGGCGGGCATCCTCAGAGGCTGGGAGGGAGTAAAATCACATTACGGCATGGTCGCGTGAGAGACTCCCTGTCGATCATTACGCCCAAGGAGAGACTAACTCATGGAAACAACAAACACCGAACCCACAGATCCCCGCTGGAAGCTCCTCTACCAGCTGGGTGGCGCAGCCGCGCTGAGCATGGTCAGTATCATCGTGATCCAGCTCATCGCCTTTATGACCGCACCGCCTCCATACAATGGAACCGCCCTGGACTGGTTCGACCTCTTTCAAAAGAACAAGCTCATTGGGTTGATCGACTTTGAACTGTTGATGGTCGTTTATACCATTCTCGCCATTCCCTTGACCCTCGCCCTGTATTTTGCGCTCAGAGGGACCGACCAGGCCCTCATGGCTCTTTTCTTTGCGCTGAGCCTCGTCGGGACGATGTGCTTCATCGCGGCGCGGCCGGCGTTCGAAATGCTTTACCTCAGCAATCAATTCGCGGCAGCGACGACCGAAGCACAGAAAGCCCTGTCCCTGGCAGCCGGCGAAACCAAGCTGGCAACATTCCACGGTACAGCCTTCCAGGTCAGTTACTTTCTCGGTTCCATCAATGGGTTGATCGTCTCGCTGGTCATGTTGAAAAGCAGGATCTTCAGCAGGGCGACTGCGTATGTGCGGATCGCCTCGAGTGTGTTCGACTTTGGACTGCTGGTACCGGTGATCGGCATTTTCCTCTCGATCTTTTCGGTCCTGTTCCTGTTCGCCTGGAATATCATGGTTGCCCGCAGGCTGTTCCAATTGGCGCGCTCATCTGCCTCCTAGGATTCAGAAAAGAACTTCGAGTTCTCATCATGAGCAGGGCACAATTCCTGTTCTTTGGCCGGTTGAATGATTTTCTACTCCGAGATCGAAGGGGACGGATGATCACGGTGGATTTCCGCGGACGTCAGTCCATCAAGCATTTGGCTGAGTCGCTCGGGGTGCCGCACCCGGAAATCGGACAGGTGCAGGTCAACGGTCGGGAAGGAACGCTGAGCACCATCACGCAGGACGGCGACCGGGTGGAGGTCCATCCGGTCCCGAACGGCTGCCCGGTCGAGCCGCGCTTTGTCCTCGACAGCCATCTCGGGCGGCTGGCTGCCTATCTGCGCATGCTCGGATTCGACTGCCTTTACCAAAGTAATTACGACGATGAAGAACTGGCGAAGATCGCCCAAGCGGAGGACCGCATCCTGCTCAGCCGCGACCGGCGCCTGCTCATGCGAAAAGCCGTCACCCACGGATATTGCCTCCGCTCCCTCGACTCCCTCGAGCAGTTATCCGAAGTGCTCGCGCGCTTCGGTCTGACAGGACGGAGCATTCCTTTCCATCGCTGCCTGCGCTGCAACCATCCCCTGGAACCTGTCCCGAAGGAATCTGTGCTCGACCGCCTCGAGCCGCTGACTAAACTGTATTTCGATGAATTCCAGATCTGCCCTGCCTGCAAGCAAATCTATTGGAAGGGTTCGCATTACGAACGGATGCAGGGCCTGATCGAACAACTCACAGGGAGCAAATACCGGGACGGAGGCTGATCGCTGCGCACATCTCAGGGAGGAGAAATCACCAGCCACCACCCTGCTCCGCCGGGATCGCCGTTCGTCTGCCAGGCATTCCAGACCCCCTGGCTGCCCGCCCAGTCAGCTGATTCTTTTGTGCCCGTCAGCGGATCATTGTAATGGATGACGGCCGCATTCCCGCGGCTGGAGTCAATCGATATGCCTATCACAACGACAAAGTGAGCTTCCGATTCGGGGTCACGGAAATTGCTGAGAACATCGATGATGACGGGATCGCCGCGCCGCAGGTTTTCGATCAGGAGCGATAAACCCTGACCAGAGTTGATTGCACGTCCCGTGGAGATATCCTCCGCATAGTATGCCGCGATCTTCACCATGTTTGCCGGGCTGGTGTAAGGATACAAATCTTCCGTGTAATATCCATTGGCAGCCGCGTAATCGATCACTTCCTGTTCGCTGATCGGCGTCTCCGGGTAGGCATAATTGTATGTCATGGCGATGACTGCTTCGCCGCAGGACGTGCCCCTGGACTGCTGCATGACAGGGACCGGCAAATTCAGGGGCTCTTCCCGGAGTTGTGAGATCGAATATCGTCCGCGCGCCTCTGTGAAGCCAGCCAGCAGCAATCCTGCCGCGCAGATCAAGCCGATGATCCGCAAATGGACACGAGATAACTTTTTCCTTTTCATCTTGATTTTTATTGTCACATCAGCTTGTTCTTTTGATACATCCTGGCAGAGACAGGAAAAGACCCTCTCCTGGGCATCGGAGAGGGTCGAAGTGTACCATGCAGCCCGCTTAATATTCCTGGACTTTTTGCTTCCCGGTTTCAGCGGCATGCGAGACGCGATCCAGCTGGCGATTGATGGTGTACTTGCCGCGCTGTTTCAATTCTTCGACCTTTTCCTGGACACTCCCTTTGACATCGTCCACCTTGGATTTTGCCTGCGACACCGTATCCCTGACGGTCTCCGTCGCGTGGTCGCGTAGTTCGATGGTCTTGTCGCGGATTTCCGCGCGCGTCTCTTCCCCGGAGCGCGGCGCAAAGAGCAGCGCCGTGGCAGCTCCAATCGCGCTGCCGATCAGAAACCCGGATAAAATGGGTTTGGCTGTATTTGGCGTGTGTTCCAATTCCTGTTTGTGGTTTTTCATATTACTCTCCTTACTACTAAGTGATTTTTGAGGTTGTTCCCTGGAGCGGATAAGCTCCTGCTTAATACTATATTTCCTGTAAGGCTTAACGACCAGCCTGCCCGGTTGTTACGGCGGAAGAACTGTCCATGAGATCGAGTGTGTTAGGCGAGCAGGATGGGCTCCCACCGAAGGTTAGACCATATCGGGAACTCATTCGCGGTCCCATACAAACGTACTTGACCGCCTCCATTCAGCCCCATAAAATGGAGGCGTGCGCGAGGAATCTCATATTCATTCCAACGAACCAGGAAAGGTCAGCATGTCGCGTCGTCCAGGGAATTCAGAAGCGACCGGAAGTACATCTCCATCCTGCTTCAGACGAATCGTCCTGGCAGGTGCTTTGACATTTGCAGTTCCCGCTGTACAGTGGCTGGTGAATGAAGTCGCGGCGCCCTGGCCCTATCGAGGCTGGCTCAGCAGCCTCACGATCATACTTTGCGCCGGCCTGTGGTATGGGAAATCAAAGGCACGCTTTTTTCTGCCTGCTTCCCATTTCTGGAGAGTATTCGGCTGCCTCGGGGGCATTGCCGGACTGGGCCTGCTCACGATCAACCTCTTCAATCAGCCGGTTTCGAAAATCAGCGGGCAGGCGAGATCGCCTTTCGACGTGATCGATGTCATCCTGCTTGTGCCGCTGGCTGAAGAGCTGATCTTTCGCGGCCTGCTCTGGTCATTCTTCGAGGGAACCACCAGCAGTGGGCGTATGATCGCGCTGGCAGCGACCTCGCTGTTATTTGGCATCGAGCATCTGGGGTATTGGGCGCAAGCCGGTTGGCCGCTGCCGCCCGAGGCGGTTCTGCACGCTTTATCGATGGTCGGAGCAGGCCTCTGTTTTGGCGCGCTGCGCTGGAGGTCACGGTCGCTCGCCGTTCCAGCAGCCGTCCATCTGCTGGCAAATGGCGCGATTCTGTTAACCCAATGAACCGGGCTCCGCCTGTACCCGCGCGAGGGCGGCGGAAACAATGGCAGATGCCTTTCACAAGTCGGGACGTTTGTCAATTGCAAAAAGTCCGCCTGTGTACCAGAATCATTAAGGAGCGTGAAATATGGCTATATTTGATCCCAGCGAAAAAGAGGAATATCTTGCCACCCAATGCCTGGGCTATGACAGGTATTCATGTCATTGGTATTTTTTGGAGCGGGTTGACGTGCAGGGAAAATACGGGCTCGTCTGTGGCGAGGAGATGGAAGATTGCGGAACTGATTCGAAAATAATTCTTCAGCCGGTCTACAACGAAATCAGGGTTTGTAAAATATCCAGTCCGAAAGCTGTTTACGACAAGTACGCGGTCTTTGTAAATGGGAACCAGATGGGAATATTTACTCTGGTTCTGAACTCCTGGGTGCTGTGCCACCAACATAATTAATTCATGTCGTTGCGAGGGAATGGCGCACAGGGCGCCATTCCCTCGCAACGACATGGTTGTCACAAAAAGGAGGGAGAAATATGGCGGTTGGAAGACAATATTGCGTCTACATTATGACAAACATTCACAACACGGTCATCTACTCGGGCGTGACCAATAACCTCGCACGAAGAGTATATGAACACAGAAATGGCATGGGCGGAATTTTCACAAAAAAGTACAACATCTGTAAGCTGGTGTACTATGAAGTAACAGATAATGTCTATGCTGCACTTGCCAGGGAGAAACAGATCAAAGGCGGATCCCGAAAGAAGAAGATCGACTTAATAAACAGCCTGAATCCGGAATGGAGGGATTTATACGAGGAAATCCTACCCTAATGTCGTTGCGAGGAGGGTTGCGACGCGCAGCGTCGAAATCCCGACGAAGCAATCTCCCGTTAAACGGGATTGCCTTTCCGTGAAATATCGGCCACTTAATCGGAGATTGCTTCGGTCGCGACGCTTGGAGCGCTGCTCCCCTGCAACGACATGGGTTAGCGGGCATGTACCAGGATCACGATGGGCAACAATGTCTGTGAAGAGATGGTCTCCCGCGGCTGAGCGAGCCAGATGCCGCTCGAAGGCCCGCCATCCAGGTTGATAGCAATGTCCAGATGCAGGTCCGATCCGGTTAAGTAGACGCTGAGCTGATGCAGCGTAAAATGTCCCCGGGGCGCAATGATCAGGAGAATGCGGCCCTCCTGATCCTGTCCAATGACTGTCCGTCTTGCTTTCAGGTTATCTTCATATTGTGCAGGAAAACCAAGCTCTCCGCCCGGTTTGACCAGCACGGGAAACGATTGCAGGGCGGCGCGTAATGGCTCGTACGGATCATAAGGTCTGCTTGCCAGCCATCTTAATTCCACACCGTGATCACTGATCGCCAGCATTCCCGCGAATGGACCGTAACTGCTTCCGAATGTTTCTCCATTGATAACGGTCAACCCGTTGGGGATGTATTTTTCGTTCTCGACTCGAAAATAACCGCCGTTCACCACAATGAGAGCGTTCGTCTCCTTTTGCCAGTTTTCCAGGTTCTGGGGTGTCTCGTGATAGGCAACATCCAAACGGAATTGATGCGGATCGAGGCGCAGCAGGTACAATGCCTCGACCTGTTGATTCTGGTCGTTGTAGAGATTGATCGAGCGCCGCTCTAATCCGGGTTGTAATAAGTACCAGCCCGTATCGGGGACCGGATCCAGGGTAGGCAGCAACGTTGAAGCCGGCGAGGGCGCGGCGGCGGAGGTGGGAGTCGGCGTCGCCGTGGGTGGCAGAGGAGTCGGATGAATTGGATTGCAGCTCACGACAATCCAAATAAAAAGAAGCAGAAAGAGAAATGTTCGCGAAATCAATGCAGATGCTGTCAGCATAGTTTGCCCGCTCTATTTTAATGGCTGCCCGGGCGCTTTGGGCTGGCTGTATAATGGGCTCAGAGGATTCGTACAATGAATGAAATCATCATCAGAAATGTGCTGCCGAAGGACCTGGAGGAATGCTTCCGGGTCGAGACCTCCGGCTTCCCGCCGGAAGAAGCAGCGGCACGAGAGACGATCCAGCTCCGGATCGACACGTTTCCTGAGGGCTTTTTTGTGGCTGAGACAGATGAAAGGGTCGTCGGTATGCTCAACAGCGGCTCGACGGATAAAGACGATATCAGCGATGAAGAACTGAAGCAGTTGATCGGACATGACCCCCACGGGAAGAACATGGTTGTCTTTGCGCTGGCAGTGCTGCCCGAATTTCAGAAGCGCGGCATCGCGCGTCGATTGATGTCCAGATTCCTGGAAGAAGCACGCCGGCGCAAAAAGGAAAATGTGCTTCTGCTCTGCAAGCGTCATCTGATCGCGTACTACGAAGGGATGGGCTTTACCCACGCCGGCTTATCCAGGTCCACGCATGGGGGCGCCGAATGGCACGAAATGCGCCTGACGCTACGCTGACACAACTCAGATATTGGGGATACAAACAGAGGGGCAGATTTGACTATTGCCTCATTTTTCAAGTACGTCCAGCAGCTCACGCAAGCGCCGAATCTCATAGGTGATTGGCAGCCCATCCGGGCGCGGTTCGGCGGCGGGATTGTACCAGCAGGTATCGATTCCATAGTCCGCGCCGCCGCGGATATCGGAACTGAGGCTGTCGCCGATCAGCAGGACCTCGCTTTTGGGCGGCTGCCCCGTCCGGGCGGAGGCGGCGTCGAAAAAGGCGGGATGCGGCTTTGCCACGCCGATCTCCTCAGAAATGATGACTTCATCAATAAAGGGATATAGCGTGGAACGCCTCAGGCGTCCGCGCTGGACCGAATGCAGCCCATTGGTCACGATCGCGATGCGACTGGTTCTATGCAAGGTTTGCACGACCTCATAAGCTCCTTCGATCAGGTCGGCGCAGGTCGTCAGCCGCTCCAGATAGATGCTGCTCATCCGGTCGATGGAGGCGCTCAGTTGGATGGACTCCAGCAGCAGTTCGAACCGCCGCGGGCGCAGAACAGCCTGCGTGATCTCCTGCCGTTCCAGCGCCTGCCAGAGGTCCTGGTTGATCCGGCGATAGAGTTCCAGATACGAATCTTCGAAGGGCAGGCGGAGCGAAGAAAAGGCGTGCCGGAGGGCAGTCGCTTCGGCGCGGTCGTAATCGAACAGCGTCCCATCCGCGTCAAACCATAACCAGGAGTAATGTTTTTTCATATCGGTCCAATTTAACCACAGATACCAGAGGCTCTACCGTTTTTAACGGGAAACCCTTTCTCACCACAAAGTACACAAAGGTCACGAAGGAAAAAAGCCCGTAAAATCAAACCTTG